>CADBPH010000389.1 GCA_902796455.1 uncultured Bacteroidia bacterium | reverse complement strand
TATGAGTCGTTCTTTAAGAAAAGGTCCCTATATCCAGGAAGCCCTGGAAAAGAGAATTCTTGCTATGAATGATGGTAGCAAGAAGAAAGAAGTTGTCAAGACTTGGTCACGCGCCAGCATGATCTCTCCTGACTTCGTCGGCCATACTATCGCAGTTCATAACGGAAATAAGTTCATTCCGGTATATGTGACTGAAAACATGGTTGGCCACAAGCTCGGCGAGTTTGCTCCTACAAGAACTTTCAGAGGCCATTCGGGCAACAATAAGAAGTAACAATTAACGAAAAGAAATTATGGGAGCTCGTAAAAGAAAAATGGCCGAGAGGCTGAAAGAGCAGAAGAAGCAGACGGCTATCGCCAAGTTGAATGATGTGCCTACATCTCCCCGTAAGATGCGCCTTGTCGCCGACACGGTCCGGGGTGTGGAAGTAAACCATGCACTCGACCTTCTCAAATATTCGAAGAAGGCACCTTCCATCCGTCTGGAGAAGCTTCTCCGCAGTGCGATTGCGAACTGGGAAGCCAAGAACCCGGACAAGAGCAAGGAGCTCGATGGTGGCAATGTCTACGTGAAGACCATCATGGTGGATGAAGGCCGCACGCTCAAGAGAATTCGCCCGTGCCCGCAGGGCCGCGCCGGAAGGATCCGCAAGCGTTCGAACCATGTCACCGTTATTCTCGATGTCAAGAAACCAGTAGAGGAGGCATAATAAAATGGGACAGAAAACTAATCCTATCAGTAACAGAATCGGTATCACCCGTGGTTGGGACTCTAACTGGTGCGGTGGTAGCTACGCAGAAAAGATTGCCGAGGATTACAAGATCCGTCAGTATCTGATGAACCGTCTTTCGAAGGCCAGCATCTCCAAGATCGTCATCGAAAGGACCCTCAAGCTCATCACCGTGACGATCCACGCCGCAAGGCCGGGTGTCATCATCGGAAAGGGCGGCCAGGAGGTTGACAAGCTCAAGGAAGAGCTGAAGAAAGTCACCAAGAAGGATATCCAGATCAATATCTTCGAAGTACGTCGTCCCGAGGTGGATGCCAGCATCGTGGCAGACAGCATTGCCCGCCAGATCGAAGGCCGTGTCTCCTATCGTCGTGCCATCAAGATGGCCATCGCTACGGCGATGCGCGTCGGTGCCGAAGGGATCAAGGTCCAGATCAGCGGCCGCGTCGGCGGCGCCGAAATGGCCCGTAGCGAAATGTTCAAGGAAGGCCGTACGCCGCTCCATACATTCCGTGCCGATATCGACTATGCACTGGCTGAGGCTCATACGAAGGTCGGTGTCCTGGGTATCAAGGTGTGGATTTGCAATGGCGAGGTCTACGGAAAGAGGGATCTCTCTCCGAACGCCGGCAATGCAGCTTCCGCACAGGCTCCTGCACAGGGCCGTGGCCGTGGTGGCGACCGTGGTGGTCGTCGTGGCGGACGCGGTGGCCGCAGGGGCGGTGAAGGCAAAGGCGAATAATTGCACTTGATAGAAATTATTCCTACATTTGAGCCTGTTCCGCCATGCGGAACAGGCTTTTACATGAAAAGAAAAATCAGTTTACCATGAATCGGACTTTAACAATTCTCGCAGCGGCGGCCCTGGTGGCTGTCGGTTGCAACAATGCTCCTTCCGACCAGACGGCATTGACACTCAAATTTGCCGACGAGCATCCTTCCGAGGTGCATGTCAAGATCGGAAAGAAAGACACCACCGTCGCGGTCGGAAGCAATGTCGTCACGGTTTCCGTTCCGGTTGACGTAACGGTTCCCAGCCTGGTGACTGCAGGCGAAAGCCGCTGCCGTTTCATCTCCGACGGGACGAAAGTCACATTGGATTTCACGGGTGAGAAACCGACCTTCGTCGGATCTCCCAAGACGTTGAACGGTAAGATGAAGGACTTCCAGGACTGGCTCGCGGACTTCGGAAAGCGCTACCATGATGCCTTGGAGGCCGTAGAAAACGATGCGACGCTTACCGAGGAGCAGAAGAAGGAAAAGAGCGAAGCGGTCAGCGATCCGCTGTACAAGGAGTATGTGCAGTACAACAAAGATGTCGTTGCGGCGAATCCGGACAACATCCTGGGACTGTCCGCCCTCCAGAATATTTATTATGAAATGACGCCGGAAGATCTGTCGGCGGTCCTGGATACATTCTCTCCCGAGATGCAGGAGCAGGATTTCATCAAACGCAGAAAGCAGACCATCGCCGCCCAGATCCAGAC
>CADBPH010000388.1 GCA_902796455.1 uncultured Bacteroidia bacterium | reverse complement strand
TTCACCCTCCGCGACGAACCCTTCCCGGACACCTACTTCACCTTCCCTGTAAAATAATAGCATAAATGAACCGTATTCTTCCCATATTTATGATAGCCGCAGCCTGCACTGCGGGCCTTACCTCCTGCAAGAAGGACGACCCTGTTCCAACCTCGGAAAAGACAGTCGAGCTGAAATGCGTCCAACCCGGCTATCTGAAAGCCGGAGACAAAGTGGCACTGATTTCCCCGTCCTACTTCACGCCGATGGAGAACGTCGAGAAAACCGTCGATGTCCTGCGCGGATGGGGGCTCGAGCCTGTCATCGGTCCCCATGTGGGCAAGGTCGTCGACGGCCGCTATGCAGGCACCGTCGCCGAAAGGGTCAGCGACATCCGGTGGGCGTTGGAGGACCCTTCCATCAAGGCCATCCTCTGCAACAGAGGCGGGTATGGAACCATCCAGCTCATTGACCAGATACAGCTTCCGGAACTGTCCTCCCATCCCAAATGGATGGTCGGGTTCAGTGATATCACCACCCTCCACGGTCTGTGGACCCGTGCCGGTGTCATGAGCATCCACGGAACCATGAGCTCCTTCCTGGCTTCCGGAGGCACAGACAAGACCAGCACCCTGATGCGGGACATCCTCCTCGGGAAGATCCCCAGGTACGAAATCCCGGCCCATCCGCAGAACATCACCGGCAAAGCCAGCGGCATCCTGGTGGGCGGCAATATCTGCACCTTCGCCCCCAACCTGGGCACGCAGGCCGATGCCACCCTCGGCAAGGATATCATCCTTTTCATCGAAGAGGTGGAGGAATCCATGCACAACATCGACCGACAGTTCAATATCCTTCAGATGAACGGTGTCCTGGACCGCTGCAAGGGCGTTATTCTGGGCGAATTCACGGACTGCGGTACGGAGTTCACCTTTGAAAACTGCGAACAGATGCTCCGGGAGTATCTGCTCCGGTATAACATCCCCGTCCTCTGCGGCTTCCCGGCCGGACATGGCGACATAAACCTCCCGATGGTCATGGGCGCCCCTGTTACCATGGAAGTGCGCAGCGACGGTGCAACCCTCAGCTTCGACATCGATGGAGAACAGCAGACCGTAAAAACATCCGAGATTACCTCTCCCAAAACCAGCCTCTCAAGGCGCCTGACGCTCGCCGGGAAGAAACCCTTGTAAAAAATGACAGTCAACGATAGTAGAACGCGATGCCGGACCATGGCTTCAAGCCCCTTGACAGCGAATGATGGCACTTCACCCTGCGGGACGAGCCCTTCCCGGACACCTATTTCACCTTCCCTGTAAAGCAGTTAGCGAAATGAACATCACAGAACAAGACAAGCAATTTATGCGCGAGGCCATCCGACTGGCCAATGAAAGCGTGGAGCGCGGGGGCGGGCCCTTCGGAGCCGTCATCGTGAAAGCCATCAGAATAAGTCTTGACGATTACATCCTCTCCGGCGGCGGATTCAACGGAGAGAGCTACGACCACAAAACCGACCCCTCGGTGATGCTCAAGCTCTATTTCCCTGGTAAAATCCAACAGCCCCTGGACGAGATGAAGCTGGCCCGGAAGGTCTATGACCTGGGTATTCCCACACCAGAACCTGGAGAGTACGTAGTAACTGAGGATGGCCGTTACGGCATCCGCTTCAAACGCATCCTCGGCAAGAAATCCTATTCCCGCGCTACGGCCGACGAGCCGGAAAAGGTGGCGCAGTATGCCGCAGAATTTGCGCAGATGTGCCTGCAACTGCATGATACCCATGTAGATACCGCCCAGTTTGAAAACGTAAAGGACCGTTATTACAGGCTTCTGGAAGAAAATCCCTTCTTTTCATCGGCCGAAAAGGACAAGCTGGGGCGCTTCATTGCCGATACTCCTGACGAAGACACCGCCATTCATGGCGATCTCCAGTACAGCAATGCCATCTTCGCCGGGAACAAGCGCTATTTCATCGACCTCGGGGACTTCTGCTACGGGAATCACCTCTTTGACGTTGGCATGGTCTATCTCTGCACCGTCCTGGACAGGGAGGAATTCATCCAGGAGACCTTCCACATGTCCAAGGCCCTGGCCGTCAGGTTCTGGGAAGCCTTCGCGCCGGTCTATTTCGGCTCCGACCGTCCATTGAAAGACATAGAGGAAGAAATCGCCCCTTACGCCGGCCTCAAAACCCTTATCGTAGAACGCGATGTAAAGCAGCCCATGCCCGAATTCCGCGCTGCGCTTGTTTCTGTGTTGAAATAAATATAGCCTATGAAGCCAGACGGTCTATTTGGACGAACTGGGATTTACTTATTAAAAATATGAAACAGATTTGAAGATATGATTCTTTCCGATTTATCATGGAGTATACGTGG
Source organism: uncultured Bacteroidia bacterium (assembly GCA_902796455.1). Taxonomy (GTDB): domain Bacteria; phylum Bacteroidota; class Bacteroidia; order Bacteroidales; family UBA932; genus Cryptobacteroides. Next base: position 357 of record CADBPH010000388.1, on the reverse strand, counting down.
CACATTGGGCCGGAAGCTGATGTCACTTGCACAAAAGTATGAAGATGTAATCAATTTTACGCTTGGCGACCCGGATGTACCGACTCCTGAAGGAATCTGCCAAGCCGCTTACAAGTGTATCCGTGAGCATCGCACCAGATATACGGCAAGCGCCGGCATACCGCAACTCAGGGAAGCAGTAGCGACCTACGAGTCACATAAGGCCGGGATTGAAATTCATCCCGATAACGTGGCGATCACCGTCGGTGCTACGGAGGCTATACATCTGGCCTTCAGGATGCTCCTGAATCCTGGAGATGAGGTCATTATCATCGGCCCCAGTTGGGCGCAGTGCCCGAACAACGTGCTCCTGTGCGG
>CADBPH010000387.1 GCA_902796455.1 uncultured Bacteroidia bacterium | reverse complement strand
CCTTTCCCGCACGGGCGGGGCCTTCCTGCCCGCCACCAAAACGCGCATCACCAACCAAAGCGATCCCGGGAATGCTTTTACCTTCGATGTGCGCCAATCTTCTCCGACCGCCAGATTTGGTGCCGGGACGCCGGTCGGAGAACGCCATTCACAGCCGCTGGGCCTCATCATCGATTCCTGTCAATCACTCAATGGTGCCGACACCTTTCTTGACTGGACCACAGAGCAGTGGGATAGTACGGCCCAGCGCTGGATTCCGCTTAATCATGACTTGCTGATTCAGTCGCCGGACACCCTGGCTTGGATTGAGAAGAAGAGTTTCCCCTGGAAACACATTGGAGACAATCCCCAGCCCAGAAACAACAGCTTTCTGCTGTATGCCTGGGGAAACCGCGTCCGGCGTGAGTGGGAGGGTCCCGTGGGAAACGACTTCTCTATGTACAACAACGCCTCTCCCGGCAGCGCCCACGATTTGAGTGCGCATGATATTTTCGGGAATCCCAACGAACATGCCCCGAATCTGAACGAGATACAGCAAACCCGGTACCAGTTCGATATAAAGAATATTCAGGATTGGATTGCCGAGGTGTATGCAACGTACACTCCGGAAGAACTTGAGGATCTCAATAACAGTTGGCCGGACTGGAACCATATTCCCACGTTTGATGAATGGCTGCAGCAAGGTGCGGAAGGGTCCCTGTTTTCGGATGGAAAAGTCCATGAAACGGCCAATTGTTATGTGGTCAGCGCCCCGGGATACTATACTTTTCCGATGATTGCGGGAAATGCCGTAAACGAAAAATACTACCCCAACGACTACAACTTTTTTGCCATGGGAAATTGGCGGGGCACGATTGGCCGCGACTCCGGGCAGAATCATTTTGAGGAAATGGGAAAGCATGGTGCGAACGGAATCAATGGCAGTGATGCCGTGCCGCTGTGGTACTATGACTATAACAACTATGACTATGTCACAGGCTCTTATGCGCGGGTCGAGGAGCAGATGTCCGGGAATAACTCAGACCGTCCTGTTTGGAATACCCTCTATGCGTTCCCGGGTTATGATGATTGGAGGATGTCCGACTACTGTTCTTTTTACAATAAATCAACCTTCCCCCTGCGGAATGAGTCCGGCGATCTGATTACCTATTCCGCGAGCCTCTTGTGGCAGGATATCAAGGGCATGATTTCGGATATTTCGGTAACGAACACCAACGGTGCGCCAAGCAACCCCACCGTCCCCATGGTCACGTTCAAGGTGAACGGGGACGCGATCAACCAGGCGAATGCCGTAATTGCCATCAAAGACGAGAATGGGGCCATTGTCTGGAGCTGGCATATCTGGATTATGGAAAGGCAGAAACTGAAGGTCTTCGATATCGGACAGTCCGAGATGCTTGGCATGTCGGTGGGATTCTGCGAGGGAGATTATATTCCCCAGCCGGAACGCAATGTAAAAGTCCGTTTCACGCAAAACGGTTCCGGGCTCCGCCGCACTTTAACATTGAGCCAGCTGCCAGACAAGGGGCCCTTTTATAGCAACCTTTTTTACCAATGGGGCCGGAAAGATCCGTTTTATCCAAAGGAGAATAGTCCCGGTTCTACGTCATATATCAAAAAAGTTTTTTCCGGGAATGGAACCGAAGTTTATTTCGAGCGAGTGCTTTTTGGTTCGTCGCCAGTCAACAACACCTTCGGCCAAATGATACGGAATCCCATGACAATATTCTGTGCCACATATTATAACACGTCTTCAACTTATCAAAGGGCTCTGCTGAATTTATGGGACAGGGGGTGTTTGGAGAGAGGGGAGGTCCGTAAGACGGAAAAAACCGTATATGATCCCTGTCCTCCGGGATTTTGTGTGCCGGGGTTTGCGTCCATCAAGCCCCTTGCTACCGAGAAAAACGAAGCGGGCGGCTATAGCGATATTGTATTGCCTTGTATAGAAAGAGGAAAAACGTCAGGGACCTCTGACAAACAGGTTGTGCCTGAGCGCCTGCGTTTTGCTCATACCGGCTGGATGGGCAATAGTCCACCACAGTCGGAGCACTACTATACGTTCAGCAGCTTTGCTTATGATGCTTCGGCCTATTTCCTGTGTTCCGCAAAAAAAAGTGGTCTCTATGATTATTTGGTGACAGTGTTCTCTGAAAAAGGAGAGGTTTACAACAGCGATTACAACAGGGATCTTCAAGGATTTCCTGTCCGTCCGGTCCGCGATACGCATCATCCCGTCACGGGCGCGGGCGTGACAACGTCCGGGCAGCAATTCAGGCATTATGATTTCGGATTCTCCTCCGACGGCAACAAATGGAAAGATTAAGTCATGAAAACACGAATTCTTTATATTATCTGCGCGGCGGCAGGTTCCTTGTTTCTGTTTGCCGCCTGCGAAAAGGAAAAAGAAAGGGCGGAGCAAGCGCAGGAACCGGGAAAGCCGGTGGTTTTCCGTTGCGAGACATGGTACGACAACGGAACGGAAACAAAAACCGCCTATTCCGGGATTGTCACGAACGACGTGGAGCGTATCGACTGGGAGATGAATGACGAAATCATCATCCAGAGCAACAAAGCCTATGGCCTGACATCCGACTATTCTGCAGATCCGCTCCAAATCTATACGATTACCGGTGTCACCCAGGAAAGCGAAACCGCCAGCAAGGCGACCATCGTGCCGGATTATGGTTGTCTGGGACTTCACTGGCTGGACGAGGGGGAGCATGAATTCTATGGCCTCTACCCGTCAACATACATGAACTCCGATGTGGAGGTTCTCTCGTACCGGAAATACAGGCTGACCCTTCCTGCAGAGCAAAGCTACATAGCCGAGTATCAGGCCGACAGAACCGTCCTCCGGCCGGATATGAGATATGCCTATATGGGGACGGCCGTCCGGAGCGGTGTCGCCTCTTCCGTTGACCTGGCATTCAAGCCCTTGTTTACGGCATTCCTGTTCACCGTGGACAGCGGGACGGACGACACCATGACCCTGACCCGGTTTTCCCTGAGCAGCCCAAGCCAGCCCCTGTGCGGAACGTATACTGTCGAATTAAATCCGGCGGAGAACCCGAAATATACCCTTCCGGGAAAAGAACCGGACAACACCGCGGTCTCCATCGAATTCGAGGGCGGGAACGGTATTACCCTCACCAAAGGAAGGCCGATCCAGTTTACGGTATTCCTCCTTCCGATCTTTATTAACGATGTGCTGACGGCTTCCTTTACGACGGCCGCCGGAGAGACCAAATCAATCGAGCTCAGAATCGCAAACGGCAATCTCCTGACGTTTGAGGCCGGAAAAAAATACCATATCGACAATCTCCTCCTGCCCGGTGCCTGGTCCTATCAAATGCAGGGCCTGACGGAGGGCGGTGTCGAACCATCCGTCATCGAATTTTCCGACGACATGAAGTCGCTCATTTACGGCGACACCTATGACATTTCGGTCGTCAGTTACAAGGAGCGTGCGGGCGTGACCAAGGGAGAGCCCTGGAAGGCTTATGCCCAAGACTATAACGGCGATTTTGTCACTCCCGGCGATGCCACCTGGCCGGATTGGCTCTCCCTCTCCAAAACCAGCGGAAGCGGAAGCGCCACGGGCGAGCAGGTAACCCTCTCCGTTGCCCCCAACTGGCCGGAGGGAGATGAGTGGGGAGATCCGGAATTATTTGCGTATGTTAGCGGGGAGAGTATGGTTGAGAATCTATTTGCGATAGACACGGAGGTGGGCAGCGAGTCTTCTCCTCGGGACCTTTCCCTCTACAATATCTATGGAGAGCCCTATTCTTCCAAGACAAGCAGCGTTACCAGCATCACTAAGCCGGGGCACCATACGGCCAACTGCTATGTGGTAAGCGCGCCGGGCTGGTACTGCTTTCCGCTGGTGTACGGCAACGCCTTCGATACGGATAGCAGCCCTTCCGGCCTCAATGAGGCCGCCTACTTGTCAACGAGCGCGGAAGCCTATCGGAACAGCAAAAACCAGCCCAT
>CADBPH010000386.1 GCA_902796455.1 uncultured Bacteroidia bacterium | reverse complement strand
GGGGCCTGCGGGCGGCATGGCCGTCCGCGGCCGTGTGAGCGGAAGGGGCCCGCGCCGACGACACGGGGTCCCCGACAATCTCTGATTGTTGGGGTGTCGGAACGGGGTCCCCGGCAATCTCCGATTGTTGGGGTGTTGGAGGCGTGGGAAGGATAGCCCCGAAGGGGCGTACCGCTCCGCAGGCCCCTGGATGGAGGACATAGGCAGAGTGACGGATAACCAGAATCCCACAGGACGCAGGCCCCTGGACGAAGGTCAGAGACGGTGCGGGGAAAAAAGTCCGGGATGCCACCGGGTGCAGATTGCGGGCGAAAGATCCACAAGCCAGCCGCAGTCCAGGGGCGGGCAGCAAACCAGTTCGCAAGTCCAGGGACGCCGCAGCGCCCTGCCGTCGGAGATCGTTTATTCCGGCGGCAGGGCCAAAAAATAGCGGAATCCTGTCCGGATTATCCGGCTTCAGAATTCCGCATTCAAACTTGTGTGCGCGGCTATTTCTCGAAGAGGACCAGGTGGATGCTGCGCGGGGCCAGGTTGTCGCCCGGGGCGACGTCGCAGTCCGGCGCACAAACCCCGGCCTGCTTATAACCCGGGACAGACACCGTATAGCTGACCGCTTCCGCAGATGCATTCCACACCAGGACCCCGAGACGGTCCCCAGCCTGGTACGCATGGGCCAGGACGCATGGCGAAGAAGCCTTCAATTCCACGTCCTTTCCTGCCAAGAAACGCCCATCCATCAGCAAATCAGCATGTTCCTTCTGGAAAGAAAGCACCTGCTTATAATACGTCCGTGCCGCGGCAGGATCCCCGGCATTCACCAGATACTGAAGATTCGGTGCACTCAGGACATTGCCATAATCCTCCTTGACCGGAATCACGCCATTCTCCACATACCGCCGGTCAGCAGCGTACCGCAACTCCATCTCGTTCCGGAACCCGAACGCCAGGCCGTAATTCAGCGAATACCGCGTCTGGGCCGGATTCGGATGACGCACCGTCGTCACCAGCTCCGGGAACGTATACCGGAAAATTTCCGGGTAATACTGGATGGATCCCTCGTCCGTAAACCGCTCCAGGAAAGCCGCTTCCGGATGGATTCCCGCCGCTTCTCCGCAGCCGTGGAACATGCCGACCGCATTCATCTCCGCATCGACCAGACCCTCCGTCATCACAATGAAATCCGGATTGATCTTCGCCATCTCCGCCTGGACATAAGCCATGTTGTCATTGCGGTCATTCTCGTACACGATCGCCGGGACCGTATGTCCATGATCCGGGCAGTAGCAATACATCGGCCCGCGGGTCCCCAGCTGGTCATACAAAAGGCCGTCGGCCCCCAGCGCGTTCGCATCCTTTGCCAGACGCAGCATAATGTCCCGCCAAACCTGGCTCCGCTGACAGGCCATCCCATGGATCCGGGCCGGCGCATCGGCATATTTATGCCATTTCTGATATTCCAGTTCTCCCTTCTCATTCACCACCGTGATGAACTTACCCGTATCGGGCCAGAACTGGGTTCCTTCCTGGTCCAGCAGCTGCCCATTCGTATACAGAACCACCCGTTTTCCCTTCTCATGCGCCTGGGCAATCCCCTTCTTGAAGGCCTCATGACCGCCCAGTTTCGGATCGGACGAATAGTCGGGATAGAAGCGGTCATGCCCGCCGATACCCCGGCCGAACAGGCCCAGGACATCGATTCCGCGCGCCTCGGCCGCATCGGTAAGGAACGTTCCGATCTCACTGTAGGGAACAATGACTTCGTCATTCTGCTGCTTCAAGATCGCCAGCAGCCAGCCCGTATTGTGCTGGGCCCACTCCGGTTTCTCGAGAATCTTGCGGTTCGGCAGGAACCATGCCCGGTAAACATCGGCCGCCGTATGCCAGGTCCCCTTGTACGGATACACCAGCGTAGACGGCAGCTCCGCTGTTTCCCCGGCAAAACAAGTCACATGGTTCTTGAAATGGAGAGCCGCCTCGCCGGTAGAAGGCTTGTACGTCGCGAAAACATCCTTCCACCGGAACTCGGGATCATGGCTGGCGAAATAAACGCCGCCGTCCTTCCCCTGCAAGACGCCCCATTGCATGGTAAAGTTCCTGGACGGATAAGGCCGCATCATCGTATAGACCTGCTCCTTTTTGTCCCAGCTCCAAGGCTTCAGCGGTTTCTCCCCCTTTGCCGGAGCAGCAGAAATGGCCTTCAGCGGCAGCCGCCAGCCGGTTCCGACAGGCAGGATAAATGCATCCTCTCCCGAAGCGGGAATCCCCTTGAGGACCGGCCCTTCGAACGCCAGGATAACCCAGCCTTCTTCGTTATTCACCAGCTTGGGCGTGATTTCCAGGGCCCCTTTCAGGGAAGGAGACGCGGCATACGCGATGGAAAGATCGATCTTCTTCCCGCCGACGCCCTCATAGAAATACGCATTGCCTTTCTTGACCGGCTGTACCGTTCCGTCAGAATTGTGCAGGGTCAGCCGCTCCCGCTTTCCGGTCGTCGACTCGAGAATCAGGGTCCATTCGGCCTGCGGATCGATGTATTCTGCAAGCGGCAATTGCTGGCAGCCGACTGCAGCCAACAATGCAATTAAAATCAGTTTGTTACGCATATAATACCGAAAAGGGCCGGCTAAAAGTAGATTCTTCGGAAACCTTTTTAGTCAGCCCTTTTTCAAAACTAAAGGGTTATCCTATCTCTTGATAATGATGTCGTCGATGTAGAACCGGCTGTTTGTGAAGCCGCTCTCGAGGACACCGAGAT
>CADBPH010000385.1 GCA_902796455.1 uncultured Bacteroidia bacterium | reverse complement strand
GATGACAACTACTTCTTCGGTGTCAGTCCCTGCTGGCCGGCCATCGACTTCGATGAAGACCTGATTGCCATCTGCACATACAAAAAAGTCTATGTATACCGGCTGAGCGAAATCAGGGCGCTTCCCAAGACCACAGTCAAGATTCCGGCTGAGATTACGTACGGAGGGATCATTTCAAGTACCGGAAGTACCACGACCTATGACTCCGGGCTCCCGGAATTCACCGGTTATCCTGAAGTTGTTGCCCGGGATGCTACCCAGGTCACCCCTCTCATTGTTTTTGACATTTCCTACAGCAAGCGCGGACTCCACTGGCAGACCTTCTGCATCGACAACGGCAAAGCTTATTTCCTGCATCAGGGAGAGGTCCCGGACGACAGCATCGTCCGATGTGATCCCTTTATCGAGGTATATGATTTAAAGACCGGTGAACTCCTTCGCCAGAAAGTCCATCAAGAGTACATGATGGACGTAGACGGACTTGCGTCCAGAGGTTTTGTGGAATCCGATTTCTGCTATACAGAGCCCGAGGGGATCAAGGTTATGGGCGAGGTTATGTACGTTATGTATACCTGCCGCGGCAATACCAACATCACCACCCGCCGCCCGGTCATTTTCAAGTTATCTTCTGAAATCTGACCCGTGTGCATGACTGCCGTTACTATTCGTTTAAGACGAGACGAAGGTAATGTGGGGGACCACTTTCTCTTTCACGGTAAGATACGCCTGCGTTTTGATAATAGAATGGTTGAAAAGTCCCATTTTCATCAATAATCCAATTGTGAAACGTGAATCCGACGAGATTCCCTTCTGTCTCGACGATTGTACAAGGGAAATCGATACTTTTCCCGTTTTCGCCATTGATAAACCGACAAATGGGCAATCCGTCAGCGAAGCCAAAAAGGGGAAAAACATGATTATTTACGATAAAACTGGAATAGTCGGTAAACTGGGGGACTCTCCACTTATTACCCCATGGTGTTGATGATGTAGGATCCACGAATTCCTCCCCAAGATTCCAGGGCGTTTCTGCACCGACATTGGAAACGGCTATCTTGACTCCAGGTTGGATCTCTACGTAATCATGCCCCTCGTATGACTCGGGAGTAACGAAGTGATACACAACGGATACATAGGTCGTCTCTTCCACGTACATTAACTTGGATAATTCTGTACTTGGAGAGGCGTGACAGAGTATTTGGAAGTAATAATCCTTCCCTTTCTCAAGATTGGAGAATACTTGTGAGAACGTAAATCCGGCAGCGTCGGAATCCGATGGAATGGGAATCTCATATTCTGCTAACGGCTGCGAAATATAGGTGTTCAGCATATGGACACCGAGATATCCACTTCCTTCTTCCGCATTGACAATTATTCCACCATCAATGCGTTGGGCCTCATCCCATTCTTCTAAATGATCAGAAACTCTTACTCTAAGATTTTCAAAACGGTACTTCATTTCATCATAACCCTCAAAATTATCAAGGATGCAAAAAGCATTGAGCACCGCATTGCCTTCTTGGTTCTGATCGACATTGAGAATACTGAGTTTACAAGTGGGTGTGGGTGGAAGGAGATCTTTCCGTAGTCTTCGTATTGCGAGGGCTGCATCTTTTCTGATTTTGGAAAAAGTAATCCCCTTCTCACTGACATAGTACGCCCAAGCATATCTGGGATCATCACTGCACGATGTACATGTCCAATAATAGGAATGTGAGATATGTAGCGGTCCTGAATTGATAGCCGCCATATCCTCTTCTTGAGCGGTGGGGAAATAGATCTTATGCCCGTTGATTTTACTGACACCGCAGACCAATGGACCATCTTCCGTCTCTTGAATTCCCCATGTACAATTCTGCGCCAGTTCTTCAACTTCTTCGTATGAAGGCAAAATACATTCACCCGCACCGGTTAGCCAGATATCGTCGTTCATTTTTCGAAGTGCAATACGATATCTATCATAAATGTATATAGGGGTGTCAATGTCCAACGGGGGGTTATCAGCCCATTGATTAGCCCATGTATAACAATGGCCCTTATCCGAAGCATTGTTTGCTCCACGATTTTGTACAAACCATTGAACGGATAGGCCAAGGTCCCGATCAACCAAAAGAGGCTCGAAGTCCTTCAAGACAAAAGACTTGATTTCGCCTCGATGGAAAACGGTTTTTTTTGTTTCGACGGCCCTGCCTTTTGTGTGGACGACGGCTACACACCAGTAATATTCTTTGCCTGGAATCAAGTTATGTGAAGGTCGACTCTCTATTGGAGTACGGGCTGCGAGAACCCGGGACCGGTTATGGGAGAGATCTATAGGATCACCATTATCATCCATGCAGCTGACATATAGGTTGTCATAATTCATTTCAAACAAGTTGCTCGCGTTTTCCAAAACGTTTTTGTCGTCGGATAGAAAGACTGATGGATATACTTGGTCCTCGCTGTGTATTTTTTCGGACGGCAGGACGGCACTGCCTGAGAATAGGATATGATAAGGGGTCATCTCCACGACCTCTCCCGTAATGGCACAATCATCTACAATGACTTTGTTACCTGCAGAAAGGTCAATTAATCCGTTTTCGCAGGAGGTGGTGATTAGCGGAAGGGCTAACAAGGCGATACAGATAGGGGCTTGCAGTTTCATCTTATATAAATGCCTTTAATACCAAAAAAAGCACCTGCGTTTCCGTAAGTGCTTTTATTTGAGTGGTCTGGATGAAAGGACTTGAACCTTCGACCTCCTGGTCCCTAACCAGGTGCGCTACCAACTGCGCCACATCCAGAAGTACCGCTCCGGGCGTGTCCCCGCGTGCGGGCTGATCAATCTTCGGACTGAATCAGCATGCAAAGGTAACGTTTTTTTTCAAGACGCCAAGCGTTTCCTGAAAAAAACAGCGCCCGGGTCACCCCGGGCGCCGGTAACGGATGGTATCACAGACCCGTAAGGCTCGGCTCAGGCCGGATTACAGGTTCGGGTTGACGGTTTTCCACTCAGCCACGGGCGGGATGATGCCCAGGGTGACGATTTCGTCGCGCATCTTGCAGAGGTGCTCGTAAGAAGCGTCGAGGGCGGCCAGTTCCTCGGCCGTTCCTTCGGGCTCGCAGAAATGGACACCGGTCGCATCGATGACCGTCGGCATGGCCATCATGACATTGTGGTACTTGCCTTCATTGACATACGTTCCAGCCGGCCCGGTGAATTTCTCACCGCCCATGGCCGCCTCGATCATCTTGACGGCGTTGTAAGCCGGGCTCTGGAAGGAGGACCGTCCGCGCAGTTCGATGATCTTCGCACCGCCCTGGATCGTATCGTGCTTGATCTGGGCGAATTTCTCCTCGGACAGGCCCATCTCGGCGAGCGGCTTGCCGTCGATCTTGACCTTGGAAGCAAAGACTGCCATGGCTTCGCCGTGACCGCCATACGTATAGGAGCCGGTCACTTTGCACTGCTGCACACCGAATTCTTCGGCGAGCGCGGTCTGCAGGCGGGTCGAGTCGAGCGCGGCCAGGGTAGTTACCTGCTCGGGTTTCAGGCCGGAGTGGAGGAGAACGACCAAACCGGTCAGGTCAGCTGGGTTGAAGATAACGACAACGTGCTTGACATCAGGGCAGTACTGCTTGACATTCTTGCCGAATTCTTCGGCGATTTGGCAGTTGCCCTTCAGGAGGTCTTCCCGGGTCATGCCGGCCTTGCGCGGGGCACCGCCGGACGAAATGATATATTTGGCATCCTTGAATGCGACAGCCGGATCGGTCGTCCAGGTGATGGAGGCACCCTCGAATGCGCAATGGGCCATCTCGGCGACAACGCCTTTCAGTCCGGGTTCGTAAACATCGTACAGGCAGATGTTCGGCGTCAGTTTCAACATCATGGCCGTCTGGGCCATATTGGAGCCGATCATACCGGCCGCACCCACGATGGTCAACTTCTCATTTGTCAGAAATTCCATAATTGAAATGTTTATGATTGATAATTGTTTTTTCAAGCGTCTGCAAATATAGCAAATTCGCATCATTTTTTCTTGATATTCAAAAAAACATTATATTTGTATTCGGAATTATAGCAAAGTATGGAGCCTCCCAGTTCTATCAACTCAGACCAATCGGTGAAAGCGGGTCCGCATTCTGACGACCCGTTGCCGGAATCCGTAAACAGCACAGAATCCTTTCTGATAGTCACGCACCCGTGCGAAGATGAGCCCGGGAGCGGGTTTGTCGTATGCGCATATTCTGCGCTGACAGGGCTGAAGTATGTAGGTACGACGGGCCTGTATGAATCCTGAAGCGACGAAAACGAAGACGAAGATATATGGCACTTTACCTGAAAAGAAAATTGGATAATGGCGCGCTGGTCGCTGTCTGGCAGATTACCGAGACAGAAGCGGAACTGGTGGAGCTGAGCAGTACCCCTTCGGACGAGATGGAAGAAATCTCCTATATCCGGAGCGAGTCCATGCGCAAGCAGCGCCTGGCTGTCCGTGCCCTGCTCGGGGAGGTCTTTGACGAGAAGGTCTATCTGAGCCATCACGACAACGGCAAGCCGTATCTGGAAAACATGGTCACGAATATCAGCATCACCCATACGGAGAAATACGTGGCCATCATCCTGCACGACGAGGAAGACGTCGGCATTGACATCGAGTCCCTCGACCGGGATTTTTCCGCGGTGGAGAAAAAGGCGCTCTCCGAGGATGAGATCGACGATCTCGACGAGGATAACAAGAACCGCCAGCTGGCCATCTACTGGTGCGCCAAGGAAGCCATCTACAAACGCGTCTCCGCCTATAAGGTTGATTTCGCGGAACAAATTGAGGTAGAACGTTTCCGGCCGCGGGGCGAGGGAGAATTGGAGGCGACGTTCATCCACAAGGACGGATACGAGGAAGAATTCGAGCTGGAGTACATCACATTCGACCGCCATCTGCTGGTTTGGGTGGTCGGTTGATAACTCGGCCTCTTGCGAAACAGATTTGTTCGTAATTTTTAAGAATTCTAATTTATTTATATATTAGAAAGTCCTGTTAGGCAACGACTTAACAGGATTTTTTCGTGTGTGTTGATAACTTTTCTTGGATAAAACCGGATATATAGGCAATATTAATCCTATCTTTGTTACCCAGCCCCTCCACTCCGGGCAGAACCTATAACCTTTTACCACTATGGTCAAGCATGTCATCAAACGGGACGGCAGAGTCGTCGATTTCAACAATCAGAAAATTGTAGCCGCTATTCTTAAGGCTATGGCAGTCACTGAAGAAGGTGAGGATATCGTCCTCGCGGCCAAGATCGCGGATGCGATTTCGAAGAACGGCCGGGATGAAATGGGCGTGGAAGAAATCCAGGACTGTGTCGAGAATGAACTGATGAACAGCCCACGCAAGGAGGTGGCGAAGCGCTATATCGCTTACCGCAACCAGCGCAACCTGGCGCGTAAGGCGAAGACCAATGAGATTTTCCAGACGATCATTGACGCACAGGCCAATGACATCACCCGCGAGAATGCGAACATGAACGCCGATACGCCGGCGGGCATGATGATGAAGTTTGCGTCCGAGGCGACCAAGAGCTATGTCGACGAGTGCCTTCTTTCCGGGGATGTGCGCGAGGCCGTAGCCGGGAACTATATCCATATTCACGACAAGGATTATTATCCGACCAAGTCCCTGACCTGCATCCAGCATCCGTTGGACAAGATTCTCGAGCACGGCATGAAGGCCGGCCATGGCGAATCCCGTCCCGCCAAGCGGATCGAGACCGCATCCGTCCTGGCGTGTATTTCCATGGAAACGGTTCAGAATGAGATGCATGGCGGGCAGGCAATCCCGGCGTTCGATTTCTATCTGGCGCCTTTTGTCCGCAAGACATTCGAAGAAGAGGTGGATAAGGTCAGTGCCATTTGCAATACCGATTACAGCTTCTTGAAAGAAGCGGTCATCGACGATTATCTCAAGCACGACCTGATCGGGCTGCAGGGGAAGGAGCGGGCGCTCCAGCATGCCATCAACCAGACGGTCAGCCGGGTGCACCAGGCGATGGAAGCGTTCGTGCACAACATGAATACGATCCACAGCCGCGGCGGCAACCAGGTGGTGTTCAGCTCCATCAATTACGGTACGGATACTTCCGCCGAGGGACGCTGCATCATCCGGGAATTGCTCAATACGACCTATGAAGGCGTCGGCAACGGCTCTACGGCCATCTTCCCGATCCAGATCTGGAAAAAGAAACGCGGGGTCAGCTATCTTCCCGGCGACCGGAACTATGACCTGTACAAGTTCGCCTGCCGCGTGAGTGCCCGGCGGTTCTTCCCGAACTTCCTCAACCTGGATGCGTCGTTCAACCAGGACGATGCCTGGAAGGCCGACGATCCGAAACGTTATATCCACGAGGTGGCAACCATGGGATGCCGTACCCGCGTGTATGGCAACCGCTTCGGGCCGAAGACTTCCATCGGCCGCGGGAACCTGAGTTTCACGACGATCAATATTGTCAAGCTCGCCATCGAGGCGATGCAGGAGCAGGAAGACAAAGACCGCCGGATCCAGGCATTCTTCCAGAAACTGGACTGGGCCCTCGATATTTCCGCCAAGCAGTTGAATGAGCGCTTCGAGTTCCAGAAGACTGCTGTCAAGAAGCAGTTCCCGCTCCTGATGAGCGGCCTCTGGCTGGGCAGTGAAAAACTGGATGATGAGGATTCCATCGAATCCGTGATCAACCAGGGAACGCTTTCCATCGGATTCATCGGCCTTGCGGAGTGCCTGATCGCCCTGATCGGCAAGCATCACGGTGAAAGCGAGGAAGCGCAGGAACTGGGTCTGCGGATTATCTCTCACATGGCGGAGAAGATCAATGGTTTCGCCGAGACCTTCCAGCACAATTTCACCTTCCTGGCAACGCCGGCGGAGGGCCTTTCCGGCAAGTTCACCAAACGCGACCGGAAGACCTTCGGCGTCCTGCCCGGCATCACGGACAAAGACTATTACACCAATTCCAGCCACATTCCGGTCTATTATCATTGCACGCCGGAACACAAGGCGAAAATCGAAGGCCCGTATCACAAGTACGAGAATGCCGGTCATATTTTCTATGTGGAAATCGACGGGGATGCGACCCACAACCCGGAGGCCATCATGAATATCGTGGACCTGATGGACAAGTACGACATCGGATACGGCAGCGTCAACCATAACCGCAACCGTTGCCTGGACTGCGGGTATGAGGATGCTTCCGAAGGCCTCGAAGTCTGCCCGCATTGCCACGGAAACCACATTGATACGCTCCAGCGTATTACGGGTTATCTCGTCGGTACGACCAATCGCTGGAACAGCGGCAAGCTGGCCGAGCTCAAGGACCGCGTCGTTCACAAATAGTCGATCCTTCTCCGAGCGTTTCCGTCCGTGGAACAGGATTACATCAGAATACTGGATATCGTCCACCAGACCATGGCAGACGGACCGGGATTCCGGACAGCCATCTACTGTGCCGGTTGCCTGCACCATTGCAAGGGGTGCCACAATCCGCAGTCCTGGGACATGGCCGGCGGGCATCCTGTCAGCGTGGAGGACCTTCTGGCGGATATCAAGTCCGATGAATTCAGCAATGTGACGTTCTCGGGCGGGGATCCCTTCTATCAAGTGGAGGCCTTTACGAATCTGGCCCGGCGCATCAAGGAGGAAACGACGAAGACCATCTGGTGCTGGACGGGGTTTACCTATGAGGAAATCCTGGCGGACAAACGGTTGTCCATGCTCCTGCCTTATCTGGATGTCCTGGTGGACGGACCGTTTATCCTGGAGCAGCGGGACACGACCTTGCTTTTCCGGGGAAGCCCCAACCAGCGGATCATTTATCTGACACCCAAAGAGGACGACGAGATTCCGGGAGCCGTGCCCCTGATGCCGCTCCGGTAATCCTCTGTCACCGGATGCGGTTTCGGTAATCCTCTGTCACGCTGAGCGGAGCGAAGCGTCTTATTGCAGCCAGATCTCCGGATTCTGGGGCGTTGACCCTTTCCAGATCTGCAAATGCAGCTGCGTCTGCCCGTCGACGACACCGACGGTTCCGAGCCCCTGTCCGGTTTTCACCTTGTCTCCGGCTTTGACGGAGACTTTTCCCATTTTGCAGTAAAGGGAGAAATAGTTCCCGTGCTGGATAAGAATGCATTGATTGTATCCGGGGATGACCCCGATATTCTTCACGACCCCGTCGAAGATGGCCTTGACCGGGGTGTCGGGCTGCACGGCGAGGGTAATGCCGTTGTTGAAAGGCAGTTGGACATTGGAGAAAACCGGATGGTTGCGTTGTCCATATTTCTCCACGACAGGTCCGTCGGCCGGCCAGGGCAGTTTGCCTTTGTTTTTGGCGAATTCGGCATCGAGGGTATAATCAATGGCTGTCTTGGACTTGGTGCTGCCCTTGGAAGACCGCTTGGCGACATTTCCGGTCGCCTCCCGGATAATCCGGGCAATCTCCCGGTTCAGCCGTTCGACTTGTTTCTTCTTTTCAGACAGTTCCCGCTGGTATTTCGTGCGGTCCTTTTTGAGTCGGGAGATGAGAGATTCCACCTGGGACTCTTCCGACCGGAGGGCCCGCATTTCCGCCTGCCGGGCGCGGTGGATCTGTTCCGCCTGCTGTTTCATCTGCAGGAGCGCTTCTTTCTCCACCTCCAGTTCTTCCTTCGTTTTGGTGATTTTCCGGGCCTGCACTTTCATCTGGGAAGACAGGCTTTTCAGGTATCCGATCCGCCGGAACGCCTGTCCGAGGTTCTCACTGGCCAGGATGTACATGTACCAGACTTTCGCATCCCGGTTTTTGTATGCATTCTGGACCAGTTTGCCGTAATAGCCGGAAAGGGTGTCCAGGCGCTCCTGGAGGGCATCTACTTCCTGTTGTTTGCTTTCGACGCGCGCGTTGATTTCGGCAAGTTCCTGTTCACTTTCCAGAAGGATCTCTTCGCGGTTGGAAATCTTTTTCCGGATCAGGTTGAGGTCTCCGGTTGCGCTTTTGCTTTTGGATGCGTTGGCAGACAATTGGTTGTCAATAATCCGGATTTCTTTTTCCAGACGCGCTTTCTTGCTCTCCTGGGTCCGGGTGTTTTGTCCGGATGCAGCCAGGACCGGCAACAGCAGGAGTGCCGCGCAGATCCAACCAATGATATGACAATTCCTGCTCATTCCTTTTCTTCGGCCGCTTTGGCTTGTGCCTGACTGCGGTAAACCTTGGCCAGGTCATTCTCGCCCAGGGATTCCAGGACAGTGGCGTAATGGTCCAGGATGGTGGCGCTTTCTTTCCCTCCGTAAAGCATGGCATGCTTGAAGAAAGGCTTTGCTTCCAAGGCTTTACCCTGCAGATAGAGGATCCATCCGAAGGTGTCGAGGTAGGTCGCGTTGTCCGGTTCCGCCTCGATGGTTTTCTTACTCATTTTATAGGCCTTGCGGAGGTCTTTCCCTTCTTCGGAAAGATAGTAGGCGTAGTTGTTGAGCACGGGGACATAGTTCGGATCGATCTTCAGGGCCCTGTCATACATTTTGTAGGCTTTTTTGGCGTCTCCGGTCATGTGGTAAATGTCTCCCATGGAGGCCAGGGCGCTGAGGGTCTTCTCCTTGTCGCCGGCGGCATCTTCCAGGATCTGCTCCGTGATTTCGAGGACGCCCTGGTAATTCTTCTGGTTGTACTGTGCCGCAGCCGCGATTTCCAGGAAATCCGTTTCACCCGGGAAACGGGCATAGCTCTCTTTTGCTTCCCGGACAAGGTTATCCCATTCGCCCATGGATCCAAGTACTTGAAGGTAAGTGAGTGCCGCTGTCTTGTCCTCGGGATTCTGGTCGCGGTTCTCCCGGAAGATGGATTTGGCCCGTTCTTTCCGCTGGGTGGAGAAATAGTATCCACCGGCTGTCTGGAGCACGGCTGTATCGGCCGGATGGCAGCGGAGGAGCATTTCCATGGTGGTGTCCAGTGCGGCCATGTGGTTTTGGAAGAAACGGCCGTCCGAATGTTTGAAAACGGCGCCCAGATAATCAATCTTGGCCGCCGGATCAATGTCCGGGTCGGATGCAATGTCCTGTACAATAGAGAAATACTCCGGATAACGGCGCGTGAGCCGGAAGGCTTCCGCCTTGCCGAGCCGTGCGGGCGGGTAATCCCTGTCCAGGTCCAGGGCTTCGTCGTAATACGCCAGGGCCGTCGTATCGTTGAACATCCCCATCTCGTAGTCGCCAAGCAGTGTAAGTGTCTGGGGAGAAGCGAATTCTTCGCTGTATTCCTTCAGCAGGGTGTAGGCCTCCTCCATCTTGTTCTGCTGCCGGAGAATATTGAAACGGGTCATGACCGTCGCGTCGTTCTTGCCCATGACGGTCTCGATGTCTTCCAGCGTGCGGAGGGCCTTTTCGGTCTGTCCGTCGGCCAGGTACAGGTTGACAACCTGATAAGAGAGTTCGACCTTCTTGGGGAAGTCCTGCATCATCTTTTCATACAGGCTCAGGGTCCGTTCTTTCTGGCCGGTCATCCGGTAGAATTGAGCCAGGTAGTACCGGTACCAGTAATTGGTGCTGTCCAGGCGGGTGGCTTCTGTGAGGCATTTTTCGGCCTGTGCGTTGTCTCCCAGCATGAAATAGGCGTTCCCGAGATAGTACCAGGCCGCGTCGTTCCCGGGGGCCGTCTGCCCGACATCCTTCAACAGGGCGACAGTGCCTTTGAAATCACTGTCGTTGTATTTTTGCACAGCGTCAATGAGCCGGCTTTCAAAATCCGGTTTCTGGGCATGGGCGGCGGGAAAGGCTAACACCCATGCGGTCAGGAGGCAAATGATTCTGTATGTGATTCTCATGTCAGTTTTCCAATTCCGGAATCCCTTATACAAAAATAGTACAAAAAATGGAAGGTTCGGATTCCCGGGCGGATATTCTTCCAAAATTCCTGCCGTACTGGCGTGGGGCCTTCATTTTCTCCTGGATTCGAGTGGATAAGCCGGCAGCATGTTTCCGCTGGAATTCGGGGATTTTTAGTAAATTTGGAGCGATATCTCGAAAATTTTCGATAAGTCATGCAACGTTTTGGCCAAAAATTGCATCTTATCAAACGGGAGCCCGAACCAGACGGACGGCCCTATGCCGTGGAATCCTTGTCCGAGCAAGTGATGATCGAGGGGTGCAAGCGCGGTGACCGGTCAGCGCAAAAGAAGCTGTTCGACCTGCTTGCGCCGAAAATGTTTGCCCTGTGTATCCGCTATATGGGGGAACGGTCCGCGGCGGAAGATGTGCTGCAGGAGGGATTTGTCACTTTGTTTTCGAAACTGGCGTCCTTTTCGGGGGACGGATCGTTCGAAGGATGGGCCCGGAAGATCTTTGTCAATACTGCATTGATGGCGTTGAGAAAAACCGACACCTTGAAAATGAGCGAGGAGCTCGAGTCGGCAGGGCATGTCAGCAGTGAAGAAGCTTCCGCTGTACAAAGGATAGGATACAAAGAGCTGATCCGCATGATTTCCTCCCTCCCCGACGGATACCGGACCGTGTTCAATATGTCAGTTATCGAAGGATATTCGCACAAGGAAATTGCCAAGGAACTGGGCATTTCCGAGGCGACATCCCGCTCGCAGTTACAGCGGGCCAGGGCCATGCTGCAGGATATGATTAAGAGAATGTAAGATGCTTCAGAAGGATAAAGAGTTTGACCTGATGGTCAGGTCGATGATGGAAGACGCTGTGGAGGAGGTCCCTTCCGGTGTATGGGAGGCCGTATCCGGCTCCCTGCCGGCGGCCGCACCCCGCAGGAGGGTACTTCCGTTGTGGGGGCGTGTTGCCGCCGGCGTGGCGGTTGCCGCATCGGTTGCCCTGGGCGTCTTCCTGGGATTCAGAAATAATTCTAACCCTGATATAAGTAAGCCGGTAGCCATAGTCCGAGACAACGGGTCTGCATCGGGAGAGAAACTCCTGGCTGACCAAATTGAAACGGAGAATCGGGCAGTTACCGCAGCTGTGGCCACCGTGCCGAAGACCGTTTCAGAACCCCGTCCGGACATCCGACCGCTTCCGCGTGAGGATTCCGGACAGGCTGGAATGGAACCTGAAACAAACGCGGAATCCAACCCCGCTTCTGCGCCTCAGACCGAGGAAGTTCCTCAGACAAAGGTGATTCCGCAGGTCGTAGAGGAACCTCAGACCAAGGAAGAACCTCAGTCCAAAGAGGAGCCTCAGGCGGAGTCAGCCGCTCCGGCCGGACCGGATCCGTTTGCCCTCATGGAATGGGAGGATCGCCAGCGCCAGGAGAAAGGACGTACCTCTTTGACCGTGGATGGCGTTTTCGCCACGAACGGAGACCCGCAGGTGCGGGTCAGCGGTCCCTTGACCCGGCCGAAAAACTATATCCAGCCTTCCCACACGGAAATTACCGAAGTCAGTACCAAGTCGACCTATGGCATTCCGATTTCATTCGGCGTCGGTGTACGCCTGCCGCTTTGGAACCGCTTCTCTTTGGGAACGGGCCTGACTTATTCGATGATGGACCGTGTTTTCAACGGAATTTATGTACCGGTTGAGAATGGGGTGGTCGGCACGACGATTTCTTCGGATATCCGCCATTCCGTCCACTATGCCGGCATTCCGCTTCATTTGTATTACGATGTGATCGGCGG
>CADBPH010000384.1 GCA_902796455.1 uncultured Bacteroidia bacterium | reverse complement strand
CGGGAATCATCGCGCAGACGATGCCCCCAATTTTAAACATTTTCTTCATGGCATGTCTGGGATTAAGGCAAAATATCATCGAAATCGACGTCGGTTTGATTGTTTCCGCCGCCCTGATTTCCTCCGCCGGCTTCATTTTCCTGGTCAGAACCAGCTAAAACCGGCGATTCGAATGACAAGCAGAGCCACTCCACCACACGAGGTGGTTCAAATTGTTTCTTTTTCATCATTGCATTGGTTTTTATGTTGTAATACTGATTTATCGTAGTGTACTATCGCCTTTGTCCGTGACGGTATTGTGCTTTGTCTAATATGTCAAAGTGCAAATATATAATATCTTGTCGAAAAAAACCAAGGTAAAAATGCAAAAAATGTCGGCGAAAATGCAAATTTTATCAACAAATCTATCAACAATACAAAAAAATCCTCCATGACTTTTTGTCATGGAGGACAATTTGTGGAGAAAAGAGCCACTCAAGGGGCTCGAACCCTCGACCTGCGCATTACGAATGCGCTGCTCTACCGACTGAGCTAAAGTGGCGTAGCTGTTAGGACTGCAAATATAGTCATTTTTTAGAAATGCACCATATTTTAACGAGAAATCTTTTGTCAGGCTTTGAGAAGATGATGAAAGGCGGCCGCTTAATAAACCAGGCTGACGTCGTCAATCCACAGCCGGCTCTTGGACGAACCGGTAAAGTAGTCGCCCAATTTGCTGGCAGCGAATGAAATGATGATATGGGTCGGCTTCCGGGTTTCATCATGGTAGCGGAGCGGAACCTCCACCTGGGCCCATCCGTCTTCGTCGACTGCGAGGACTTCCGGTTTCCCGGCCCAGGAGTCGGATGACGTGTCTGCAAAGAAATCTCCGTAAGCGATAACGGCTGCATTGTTTTTGTCGAAGAAGGTGCTCTTGTCCGTCGTATTGATCTGGACCGGGCACTGGGAGGTTCCGCCGAATTTCCGGTAATCCCAGTCTCCCAGGGCGAACCATACGCTGCTGCGGTCGGGGTCACCCTTCTTCACCGGATCGTCTTCCGGGTATGAATCAATGACGTCTACGGTGCCGCACTCGTATTTCATCCAGAGGCGGAGGGCGCGCGGCCGTGCGGTCCAGGGGCGTCCGAAATTGAGCACGCCACCCTGTGTTCCGACAATCCGGACGAATTCTCCGGTAAAGGTGTTGCCGGCAGCGAACTTCACGACGACATACCGGGATACCAGGCAGGCGCTGCTGCGTCCTTCTTTCCGGATTTCGCTGTCCGGCATGGCGATGCTGAAGGAAGAGCCGATGGTTGTCGATCCCACGTTGCCCGAATCCCACCATTTTGCCTTCACGGCAGGATCCGAGGAGGCCGGGTCGAACCAGGAATAGTAGTTTTTGGATTCAGCCTGGCTGAAAGCTTCGAATCCACCATTGGGAAGCTGCACTTCCGCCTCTGTCTCAAACAGGTACAGCTCGGATTCTTCCTCGGCGCTGTACGCTTTGCATTCGTAGCGGGTCTCGGGATCGAGCCCTTCCAGGAAAGCGGTGAAGGTGCCCCCGTCCTGCCGGACTTGGTCCACTTCTGTCCAGTCCGCGTCGCCTTCCTTCCGGTAGCGGAATCCGTTCGCCGCGTCGGCGAATCCGCTGGCGACAACCCGGGCCCTTCGGGCCCAGGGATCGATGAGGTTGATGTCTACGGACAATTCCGCTTTTTCGACATACAGGGACCATGTTTCCGTACGCCCCCGGTAGGAAACCGTGACGGGAATCCCTTCCGAGAAATCCCGCATCTGGTCCATCCGGGGCTCGTAAGAGGCCTCTGGCGCCAGTTTGAGCGAGGTGACGGTGATGGCTTTCAGGTCTGAATGGGCGGAAACATAGGCGATGACGCGCCGGTTCGGGGCGTCGATGACGGTCGCGCCGACTTGTCCGCTGACGGTGAAATACCGCTCGATTTCCTGCGTCGCCCGGATGGTCCAGGGATACTCCTGGTACGTTTTCAGGGTGACGTGCAGGGGAGTGGAGAGATCGTGCACGCCTACGATTTCCGGTTCGCTGGCCGTCCCTTCATGCAGGTAGGATACGCTCCGGATGGTTACCCGGGCGGGATCGATGCTTTCGCCCAGGCTGACTAGGACCGTGCCGTTTGCTTCGTCGATGGTGACCGCTTCAGCTCCCGGAACGTCCAGCGCCGTGATGGCCCCCTTGACAACGGGGTACGGCAGGTCATTCTGGATGCAGGAGCAGGCCAGGATGAGCAGCAGTGCGGTGCGGGAGAGGGAGGAGCGGATACGTTTCATCGGAGGATCTTAAAAATGGAAGGCGGTTTCCAGGCGCAGGCCGAGGAGGTCCAGGCCGATTTTCGTCCCGAACTTGGTGCGGCTGCCGGTCTGTTCGTTCCCGCTGTAGCAATCTACGCGGTTATAGGCGATGTGAGCCATGCTGACTGTGCCTGTAACAGAAATGTTATTCATAATAAAGAATACCACTCCCGGGCTGAAACTGAGCTTGGTATTGAAGGAGTTGGCCCGGGTTAGGCCGGCATCTTCCGATGTAAACTCCGTGCTGCCCCGGCTGGCCGAAAGGGCCACTTCCGTTACGAGGGCGACCCGGCTGCTGCGGTCCAGCGCGAAGTAATTCCGATGGAAAACGGCGGCATCCAGTGTCTTCAAGCCGGCATTCACGCTGGACATGTCGAACACCATCCCTTCATTGAGCAGGTCCAGGGTGATGTTGTCGACGGCTGCGTTGCCGGAGGTGTAGCCGATGCGGACACCCGCTGTCCGGTCATTGCGGTAGGCATACTCGATAAACGGAGCCAGGGTGGAAATCCGCCCTTTTGCCGTGATCGGATTGAAGACGAGCATGTATTCGATGTTGTCGCTGTCCAGATCCAGGGTCGCGAACTGGGCGCCGAACGAGCGGTCTCCCTTGCGGAGGAAGACGTTCCGCTCCTGGGCGGAGGCGGCGCCGGAGAGTCCCCATGCGCAGAGCAGGAGGAAAAGAATGCTGAGTCGTTTCATCGCTTGCCGAGGATTAGGTCGATACCAAAGCGCAGGGAGGTGAAATCCATCAGATACTGGATGGCGTAGGAATTGGAGGAGCCGGGATCGACCTGGTTGTGAGTCTGTTCCTTTCTCCCGTAAGAGATTCCGGCCATCCCGAGCGAGGCGAAAACCGCCATCCGCCGGGTCACCAGGGCCGAAATGCCCGGTTGGAGGAGGAGCCCCACCCGGTAGTTCTTCTCCCAGGAACCGACTTCGGCTCCTGTGTGTTCGTCCGACCGGCGTGCCTGGCCGAAGGCGCCCTGGAGTCCGGCATCGACATGGAACGATATCCTTTTGGAGTCGGCGACGGGAAGGTAATAACGGAGGAAGGCCATGGCATTGACATCCTGGCTCAGGGTGTAATAATTGTTCACGCCCAGCTCCAGGCTGCCCATCTGTGCGGATCCGCTCTGCGCATCCAGCATCCTTCTGCCGTAGCCGATCCGCAGGCCGGCGCCCAGATTGTCCCGGAAGAAATAGCAGACTTCGGGGGCGGCGGCAACGTGGAAACCGACGGAGTTGATCCCTTTGACGACGGCAAAGTCATAATTGTCATTCCGGTGCCCGGAATAGGCGGCATTTCCTCCGACCAGCCAGTTCCCGCGGGGAACGATCACCGGCCGGGCGGAATCGTCGTACCGTTCCTGCTTTTCCCGGGCGAGGGCAGGGATGCCGGCGCCCAGCAGGAGGGCAAGTGTCAGGAGTACCGTTTTCTTCATCCTATTCGTAAACCAATTCCATCTTGTCAATCCACATCTTGCTCGAATCGCATCCCGTGAAGTAGTCTCCGTACATGCTGGAAGCGCAGGAGACGACAATGTAGGTCGGATAGGCTGCCTGGTCCCGGTATTCGATCGGGATGATGTATTCCTTCCAGGTATTGTGGGAATTCGAGGCGTCTCCCTTCAACTGCAGGTCTCCGTAGGCGAGGGTGGCGCCATCCGTCGCGAAATCGACGAAGGTGCTCTTGTCCGTCGTATTGACCAGGATCGGGCACTCGCGTGTCCCGCCGTAGGTGCGGTAATCCCAGGTCCCGAGGGCTACCTGGATCCGCCCCGTGTCGTAATCGTTCTTGGTGATGGATACGCCGTCCGGCGTCGAATCGATGCGGTTGATCTTTCCCGTGGAGTACTTGACCCAGACTTTCAGGGCAGTCGGTCGGCCGGTGAAAGGACGGCCGAAGGCGACTTTCCCGCCCTTCGTCCCTTCCAGGCCGGCGAAATAGCCGGAGAACAGGTTCCCCGCAGCGAATTTCACGATGGCCCAGGTCGAGGTCAGGCACGCGGACTGGCTTCCGTCCACTTTCTCGGATGCATCGGGTTTGCAGATGATGAATCCGCCGAAGTCGGCCGATCCGTTGACACCCTTGCTGCCGTTTCCGGATCCCCACCAGGGCTCGTCAGATGCGGCGTAGAACTCGGTGTAGTTCCCGGAGGCGGAGTTGGAAGTCTCCTCGAAACTGCCGTTCGGGATCGCCGGGGCTTCTTCCGTGGTGAAGGAGATGGGGCTGCCGATGTCCTCGCCGGCGATGACCAGCTTGCAGGTATAGTCGGTTGCCGGGGCCAGTCCCTGAAGGACTGCGCTGTAGGTCCCTTCCGCCGTCCGCGTGGCTGCAACTGTGCTCCAGGAGCCGCCCGCTGCCTGCCAGGCGAATCGGATCTGGGAAGGATCGCTGTATTCGCTTTCGTCGACATCTGCATGTACCGTCGCATGTCCGGCCCAGATCTCATAGACCGGGGAAGGAGACATGCCGGTGGAAACGGGTTCGAAAACAATGATGTCTTCGATGTCTTCGGTGCCGTAGTCGACCAGGAGGCCGAAGGAGCCGAATCCGTCATTGACTGTATATTTCAAGGTCATCGCATAGCGTTTGCCTTTTTCCAGGGAAGGGATCGTCCCGCTTTTGGTGAAGGGTTTTCCCTTCAGTGTTCCCGTAAAGGTCCACTCGAAAGCCGGGTCGTCGATGCCGTCGAGGAGGAAGTATCCGTCCGCCCCGTTCTTGGACGCATTGTACGTGAGCGAATGGCCGCCAACACCGATGGTGAGGGTGTATCCCGCATCAAAGTTGGAGGCAATTCCATCCCCGAAAGTGATTTGGGAAATGGCATTGCTGACGGTGGCGGGGACAGTCACGCTTGTCGTCGCTCCCGGGTTGATGGTGAAGGAAGCGGAGCCCTTGTAACTTTTTTGTTCCCAGGAGGCGGCCACAGGCGCGGACTTAGCCGCTTCTCCGGCGACGACATCCACCCGGTACGCACCGGTGGCGAGCCAGATGGTCTGGGGCTTCTCGGCATACCGGTAGGTCCGGACGAGTCCGGAATAATCTGCATGATAGATGTTTACGATCGATGTGGACAGCAACTCGTCCTGCGGGAGGGGCGCTTTTGTGAGGGGCTGCCCGATTTCGACGCCGAGCGAGATGGAGCCGACAGAAAGCACGGTCCCTTCGGTGATGATGTCACGCTGGCACGCAGCCGCACCCAGCAGGACCAGGGCGGCGGGAAGCAAGAGGTGTTTCAATGGTTTCATGGTCTGCCTCCTATTTGTTAACAACCAGGGTGACCGGGACAGCATTGCTGCATCCGTTCATGTCCGTAATCTTCATGGTAAAGGTATGGCGTCCCGGGAAGGCATTGATCGGGCCCTGCGCGGCGCTCAGGTCGAACAGCAGCGAGGTCTTGCCCGCGAGGTCGCTTCCGTGCGGGAAGGGAACGATCTGGAAGATAATGTCTTGTTCCGCCGCGGGGGAGATCAGGTCGAGGGTCGTTCCGCCGGCCAGTGCGACGGATGCCAGGAAGGCGTCGCTCGTGGAGGCCATTTCGACGGTGAATTTGTTCACGCCGCCGGGAACGGTCACCAGGATCCGCAGGTCCATGCCGGTCTCTCCGGCCGGAACGACGATGTTGTCCAGGTCATTGAACATGGTGCAGCCTTCGGCGAACGCCAAGGTGATTCCGCCGTCTCCCACGGGCGCGTCGGGATCCGGTCCGATGACCGTCTCACTGGCCGCAACCAAATCTACAACCAGTTCTTCATCATTGACATAGGTGTTGATTTCGATGGCAAAGGAAGCATTCCCTTCGCCGTCGGTTTTCTTGATGAACCGGATCTGGCGCCACTGCTTGGCCTGGACGCCCGTCAGGTTGGCGACCATCTTCTGGCTCTTGCCGGAGATGTTTCCGGAGAAGACGATGTTCATGGTCGCATTTCCGCCCGCATTGACGGCATAGTAGCCGGCCCGCTGGTCATAGCTAACCGTTCCATTGGTGTATTCCAGCGGGAATTCCAGGGGAGCGGAAGGATTGACGGTGACCGTGGTCTTGCCGGGACCGGTGACCATTTCGAGGAAGCCCTCGTCGTAAGAGACCGTCGCCTTGACTTGCAACAGCGTGCAGGTCAGGTTCCCGAGGGTCGTCGTCTGGCCGGCGGTAATGGTGAAATCGGTCGACGCCCCGTAGACCGGCGTGTCAAACGCGGCGGTCGGCACGGCGTCTTCCGTAGACCGGGCTTCCAGGGTGTAATTTCCCGCGGGCAGGGATACCTTTTTCCCCTCTGCCAGCACGTCGGCGTAGGTTGTCTCGAGGACACTCGTTCCGGCGGCATTGGTGATGAAAATGCGGTAATCCCCGGGAGCTGCGGAGGCCTTCGTGACCAGTTCCGCATCCCATTGGACCGAGAAATTCTCAAAGGACAGGATTCCTTCGGTGGAAGGCGTCCGTTCCAGTTTCTTGCAGGAGACCGTCGCTACAAGGGCGATGGCTGCCAGGGTAATGATGCTTGTCTTATTCATGGTCACGAAAGATTACGGGTTCAGTTGGACGTCTTCGAGGGTGACGGTCTGCACCGAGTCGTTGAAGGTGACCGTGATACTGAGACCGCCCACGTTGGATACGTCGAATTTAACGGTATAGCAGGTTGCGGCCTCACCCCGGAAAGACCGTTCGGGGAAGTTGTATTCCTGCCCCGCGAGGGTCGTGAGCGAGCCGCTGACGCTGAATTGATATGCCACGAAAATCCCTTTTCCGTCGAAGGAGAAGCCGTCCGGGTGGTCCGGTGTCGTGATGCGGAAGGACTGGCTGGGATAATAGTTCTTGAACGCGTCCGTACAGGCAATCGTCACGATGCAGTTGCCCAGGGAGACGGGGATCCGGACGTTGGTATTCTGTCCTCCGACGACCACGAAGGAGGCACTTCCCTCGAAACAGGGTTTCCCGGGACCTTCTTCGGACGCGTCTCCGTACCGGGCCGTTGCGGTATAGTTACCGGTCGCGAGTTCCGTCGCGGGGTTCCAGGCTCCCAGTGCCCCGGAATAAACCGTGGCTCCCAGGTTGTTCTTGATTTCCAGGGAGAAATCTGTCGAGGCCGGCAGGGCCGCATAATTCGAAACGGATCCTTTCGTGGCCACTTCGGCTACGTTTCCCTCTTCCAGGGAGAAGGTGATCCGTCCCTGGGAGGGATCCGTCTTCCCGCAGGCGGCGAGAACCAGGATTCCTGCGGCTAAACAGGTCAAGGTGATGCTTTTCATTTTGCTATGCTGATTTTTATATTGTCTATGTACAGCCAGGCGGTGGTATTGGTAGTACCCGCCTTGCTTTCGATTTCGGTCCGGATGGTCAGACGGAACGCATTCCCCTGCGGTGCATTGTGGATGGTATATTCCGCAGTATTGGGCGTACTCGTGTAACTGCCCGTATATTCCTTGACATAGAAGGAGTTTCCGTCTTCGAACGTGCCGGTTGTATCCCCGCTCTTGTATCCGCCGGAGGAGGTGACATAGCCGACAAAACAGGTCTGTCCCACATCCGGGTCCGTGATGATGGCGATGCCGCCGAACTGGTTGTCGGCGCCGTAGTCGAATTCGACATGCAGGTTCGCAGGCGACTTGAGGGTTCCGCGCAGCGGAGCGGCGTCTACCCGGGCGGAATAATTCGCCGAGGTCTCCCGGCGGCAGGCGATCCGGATGCATTTTCCGGCCTCCGCGCCAATCCGGGCGCCGGTCCAGCCGTTCATGAACGAATGGGCGCTCTTGGATCCGGTGTTGAACCCGCCGGTATACTGGTCGTCATAAGAGAAGGTTCCTACGGAGGAGAAGTCCTCTTCGAACAGGTACGGGACCTGCAGGCGGAGCGTTGTCGCGTATTTTCCGTCAAGGGATTCAATGTCAAGCTCTTCCGAGATGATGACATGCGCGGACTCATACGTAGCCGTAATGTGTTTGCCGGACAGGGACCGGAAGGCTTGCTCATCCTCGAATTCCAGGACGAATGCGGTTCCGGCGCCGAATTCCCCGCCGGGAGTATAAGTAAATTCATTCGAGAGGCTGTCTCCCCATTTGCAGCCGGCCGGTGCGGTCAGGGTGAGGGACTGGATGTCTTCTCCGAGGTGGTTCTCGTCCAGTCGGACATAGACCCGGCAGAGTGTTCCGACTTGCTGGGGAACGAGTTTCACGGGGGTGGAATGTCCTGCGGCGAATGTCCTTCCCTGAAGCGGGACCGCCATTCTCGCGATTTTCGTTTCTGTATAAAGGGTGACCGACAGGTTTTCGTCCGCGGCAAAAGTGCTCGGAAGGATGGATGCGGTCAGGTAGTTCCGCTGCGCTCCGGTTTCGGAAAGGGCGACCGGTTCCTCCGGCTGGATGACCAGGCGGGAGGCCCCGTCGGAGGCGATTTCCCGGGCGGATGGCGCCGTGATATCGACCTGGATCTTGCCGGTCACATCCCGGGGAAAATCCGCAACGATCCGCTGGACCGCTTCTCCGCCGAGGATCGGGAGGTCTTCGACATAAAAGCGCAGCCGGTGGAGCAGATGGTTCATTCCCAGAAGGAGTTCATCATGGCCATAGTCCATCCAGTCCATCGGCTGCAGGGGGCCGGCGGTGGCGGAGGAAGAGACCATGATGTCTTCTCCCTGGCCCGAGCGGCCGTCTTGCGCTGCGGGAATGGAGAAGGTTGCCGTCGTTCCGGAAATCTGCTCGGGAAGGGGATAGGCGGCATAGTAGGTATATTGCCCGTCCGGCATGGCCTCGGAGAGCGTCGCGGTGAAGAAGGTTTTCTCCTCGCTGATGGCATAGGTGGTGAAGGGAGTCCCGGAGAGGACCTGGGCTCCGCTGCGGGAGCGGGCCCACACGGCAATCCGGTCTCCGGCTTCCCAGCGGGTGGAGAGTCCGTCTTCTCCGGCCGCCGTTCTCGTCAGGATGGCGGCGCCGCTGTTGTCTCCGGAGAGCGAAAGACCCACTTTTACAGGGCCGGAACCAGAAACGTTGTTCCAGGGTTCATCTGCGGGTGTGTACGTGCACGCGCTGAGGCATAAGCCGATGAACAGGAAATATTTACTGAATAATTTCAATTCAAAAAATAGCGCAAATAACCCGCTAATATAGTGATTTTTTTCGGATATGTCCGAATCTGGGGCACCGGGCAGAGTTGATTTCCTGTTTTGATAGCAATTTTGTATTTTTACGCCAGAATCCTGTAGGCCATGTCTATTCAACAAGAATCCGTTTCTGTCACCGGCACCGGAATGCCTTCTGCAGATGTCCTTGTCATCGGCGGCGGGGCGGCCGGTCTGATGGCTGCGGCCCGTGCGGCTGCCGCTCATGTGCGTGTGACGGTCCTGGAAAAGATGCCGCGCCCCGGCCGGAAAATCATGATTACCGGGAAGGGACGTTGCAATTTCACGAATGTGAAGGCCTGGGAGGCCTTTTCTCCCCATGTGCATGGCCGGATAAACCTGTTGCGTCCCGCTTTTTATCATTTTCCTCCGGACGCCGTTCTGTCCTATATGGAGGAGGCAGGCGTTCCAGTCGTCGTCGAGCGGGGGGACCGGGCATTCCCTGTTTCCCACCGGGCTGCCGACATCGTGGATGTGCTGGTGCGGCAGGCGGTCCGGGCAGGTGTGCGGCTGGAGTGCGGCTGTGAAGTGGCCTCTGCCGAGGCGGTCGGAAATGGCTTCCGCGTTCAGCTCCGGGACGGACGCACCTTCTCGTGCCGGAAACTGATTGTCGCTACCGGCGGGCTTTCTTATCCCGGAACTGGCTCGACAGGAGATGGTTACCGGCTTGCATCCGCTTTCGGCCATGCGGTCCGGCCCTGTTTCCCCTCCTTGACCGCGCTTGTGCCGCGTGGGTATAAGGTGTCTGAAGGCGCTTCGGACGGCCTCCCCGGCCATATTGACCGGTCCCGGATGCTTGCCCCGCTGGGCCAGTGTCTTTGCGGGGTCCATTTGCGGAATGTATCCCTGACCCTTCTGGAAGGGGAGCGGGTCCTGGAAGAGGCTTTCGGAGAATTGGAATTCACCGACGGCGGGCTCGAAGGCCCGATCGGATTCAGTGTGAGCCGCACCTGCGTGCAAGGCCTGGTCCAGGGGCGGAAAATGGCGGTATCCCTGGACTTGAAACCGGCTGTAGAAACGGACCGGTTGCAGGAGCGGATCGAAGCCATGGTTTCGGAACTGCGGGCGGACAAGCGGAATGCACATGCCACGGCCGCCGGTCTTCTGGGAGTCTTGCTCGGCAAATTGATGCCCCGGGAATTGGTTCCGGGCTTCCGCCATTGTCATCCGGATTTGCTCGGCGGGCAGGGCCGTCAGGCGCGCATTCGGGTGGGAAACCTTGCGAAGGCGCTGAAGCACTGGCATTTACCCATTGATGGCTTTGTCGGATATGAGCGGGCCGTCGTTACGGCGGGCGGCATTCCGGCAGAGGGAATCATTCCGAAAACGCTGGAGTCCCGGCGGCAGAAAGGGCTGTATTTCTGTGGGGAAGTACTGGATCTGGATGCCGATACCGGCGG
>CADBPH010000383.1 GCA_902796455.1 uncultured Bacteroidia bacterium | reverse complement strand
TTCCTTCCGGCCAGGAAAACGCAGGTGAGGCCGGCGATGACCGACAGCAGTTCCAACAGGCTGACTCCATTGCCGCCGAGGGTGAAAAGGATGTTATCGATACTGAACATTATCCGACAGAACCTTCAAGTGATACTTGCAATAATTTTTGTGCTTCCACGGCAAATTCCATGGGCAGTTTGGAGAGGACTTCGCGGGCGTAACCATTCACGATCAGCCCGACGGCTTCTTCCGGTCCGATTCCCCGTTGGTTACAGTAAAAGAGCTGGTCTTCACTGATTTTCGAGGTCGTAGCCTCATGTTCGACGACCGCGGTCGGGTTTGCGCTGCGGATGTCCGGGAAGGTGTGCGCCCCGCACAGCGGACCGATCAGCAAACTGTCGCACTGGGAGTGATTCCGCGCATGGGCGGCTCCCGGCATCATCCGGACGAGACCCCGGTAACTGTTCTGGCTGTGCCCGGCGGAGATGCCTTTGCTGACAATGCGGCTGCGGGTGTCCCGGCCGATGTGGATCATTTTCGTCCCGGTATCCGCCTGCTGGTAGTTGTTCGTGACCGCAACGGAATAGAACTCCGAGGAGGAATGGTCTCCCTGCAGGATGGTGGACGGGTATTTCCAGGTGATGGCCGAGCCGGTTTCTACCTGTGTCCAGCTCAGGTGGGATCCGCTCCCTTTGCAGAGGCCCCGTTTCGTAACCAGGTTGAGGATGCCGCCGCGGCCCTGGGCGTCGCCCGGATACCAGTTCTGGACCGTGCTGTATTTGACATCGGCATCTTTCTCTACGATGATTTCCACGACGGCGGCGTGCAATTGGTTCTCATCGCGCATGGGCGCCGTGCAGCCTTCCATGTAGCTGAGTGTGGCCCCTTCGTCGGCGACAATCAGGGTCCGCTCAAACTGGCCCGTTCCGCTGGCATTGATGCGGAAATAGCTGGACAGTTCCATGGGGCATTTCACGCCCTTCGGCACATAGCAGAAGGAGCCGTCGCTGAAAACGGCGCTGTTGAGTGCGGCGAAGAAATTGTCCCCCGCAGGGACGACGCTTGCCAGGTATTTGCGGACCAGGTCGGGATGTTCTTTGACCGCTTCGGAGAACGAGCAGAAGATGATTCCTTTTTCAGCGAGGGTCTTGCGGAACGTCGTCGTGACGGAGACGGAATCGAAGACGGCATCTACGGCCACGACCCCGGCGAGCGCCTTCCGCTCCCGCAGCGGAATCCCCAGCTTCTCGAAAGTCTCTTCCAGCGCCGGATCGATTTCTTTGGGGCGGTCTTCGTCCCGTTTCGGCGCGGCGTAATAAATAATATCCTGATAATCAATTTCCGGCATGTCCAGATGCCCCCATTGCGGCTGCGGCATTTTCTGCCAGCGCCGGAACGCATCCAGCCGGAAATCCAGCAGCCACTGCGGCTCCTCCTTCAGCGCGGAAATCTTCCGGATGATGTCTTCATTCAACCCTTTGGGGATGAAGACTTGCCGGATGTCGGTTACAAATCCCTCCTTGTATTCCTTGGAGGTAATATCTTTGATGAGTTTGTTTTCTTCCTGGATATCCATATCGGTATTGTATCCCGCCGCGGCGGGATGTTCCTTATAAGAGTCTGACTAGGTCTGCGAGCACGATGGCGGTCACGGCTTCTACGACGACGGGCGTCCTCAGGGCAAAACAGGCATCGTGCCGCCCGGGAATCTGGAGGGTCGTCATCTGGCCGGTGGCGAAATTGAAGGTTTCCTGTTTCCGCCCGATGCTCGAGGTCGGCTTGAAAGCCACCCGGAAGACCAGCGGATTCCCGTTGGTGATACCGCCGTTGATGCCGCCTGCCCCGTTTTTGGACGGGTGGACATTCACATGCAGGCCCAGGTTGGCGCCGACAGCCGTATCGAAGGGATCATTGTGCTCGGACCCCCGCATGCGGGCCGCTTGGAAACCGTCGCCGAATTCAATGCCCCGGACCCCCGGAATGGCGAAGACAGCGTGGGAAATGAGCGATTCGACCGAGTCGAAAAAGGGTTCTCCCAGTCCGGCCGGGATCCCATCTGCGCGGCATTCGACAATCCCGCCGACGGAGTCGAGGTCGGCGATGGCCGCCTCCAGGACATCCCGCCAAAGGTCGGCATCTGCCTGGGGCCCTTTCTCCTCGATCCCGCCGTCAGGCAGCGCTTCTTCCCGGCGCGAGGCCAGGGCTTCGGCGCGGGTGACGCCACCCACTTCCACCAGCCGGGCCGTGACCGGATATCCGACCATTTTCTTTGCGACGACTCCCGCTGCGACAAGGGGCAGCGTCAGCCTTCCGGAAAAGTGTCCGCCACCACGCGGGTCATTGAAATCCAGCCATTTGATGCTGGCGGTATAATCGGCATGGCCGGGCCGGGGGACGTCGTTGAAAAGCTTGTAGTCCGTAGACCGGGTGTTCCGGTTGTGGAAAATGATGGTCAGCGGGGCGCCGGTCGTAAAGCCATTGTAAAGTCCGCTGAGGAACTGAGGCTCATCGGTTTCCGTGCGCGGCGTCGTGCCTTTGGGACCGCTCTTGCGCCGCAGGATATCTGCCGCGAAATCTTCTTGGGTCAGCGCGATGCCGGGTTGTACGCCGTCGAGGACGACACCGATGGCATCTCCGTGGGATTCTCCGAAGATGGAGACCCTGAATTTTCTTCCGAACGAGTTCATAAGGCAGCGAATAAGTCAAAGAAAGAGGGGAATGATTTCGCGACGCATTCCGTATCGTCTATTTCAATAGGGCCGTCCGCTCCCAGGGAGGCGACTTTGAGGGCCATGAGCATGCGGTGGTCATGGTGCGAGGTGTATTTCCCGCCTTTGAGCAGCGTTCCGGTCAGCAGCCGGCGGACCAGGGAACGTCCTTCAATGGACAGGGTGTCGCCTTTGAGCGTGGCGCGCACGCCCATTTGGGCCAGCATGTCCAGGATGGCCTGCGCCCGGTTGCTCTCCTTGTGCAGCAACCGGCCTGCGCCGGAAATCCGGCTGGTCCCCTGGCAGAAAGCGGCCAGGACGGAAAGGATCGGGAAGAGGTCCGGACAATTGCCGGCGTCTACTTCGAAAGCGTTCAGGGGAGCGCGCTGGACATGGAGGGTATTCTCGTCTTCCAGGGCGGACATGCTGGCGCCGGCATCCATGAGGATATCCATGATGCACAGGTCGGCCTGCAGGGACGACGTGTCCAGCCCGACGAGGTCCACACGGCCGAAGACGGCACCCGCCACCATGAAATTGGCCGCGGAACTCCAGTCGCCTTCCAGGGCGATTTCCGCGGGATGGTAGTGCTGCCGTCCCGGGATGCGGAGGGTCATGCCGGAACAATGGTCCCAGTCCTGGGTCTGCAGGAATTCTTCATCGCCCTCCATCTCGCTTTCTATCCGGATGCCGAATTGCTTGAGGACATCGATGGTCATGAAGATGTAGGGGATGCTCTTGGGCTCCTCAATGAAAAGGGTCGTGTCCGTCTCGCCCAGCGGCAGGGCGGCGAGGAGTCCCGAAATGAGCTGGGACCCGTGTCTGCCGCCGATG
>CADBPH010000382.1 GCA_902796455.1 uncultured Bacteroidia bacterium | reverse complement strand
TCCAAAGCAACCGGCGTCCTGACCAACGCCAATGCGATGGGCGGCCTCAACCCCGACGACATCGAATCGGTGACGGTCCTGAAAGACGGCGCCTCCGCCTCCATTTACGGAGCACAGGCCGCCAACGGCGTCGTGATCATCACGACCAAGAGAGGCCAGGACGGACGCACCAAGGTATCGTTCAAGGCAACGGCCGGCGTGCAGCAACTCGCCCGCAGGGTGGATGTCATGAACGCAAGGCAGTGGGCTTCCTTCGTCCTCGAAGAATACAAAAACTACGACGCCGTCTACGGCACGACCTACCAGCAGGAATACCGCAATCTGTTCTCCAGTTTCGGCTGGGGAGAAGACGGGCTCAACGCCCCCAACACGGATTGGTACGACGAGATTTTCCGCAAGGCCCTCGTGCAGAACTACGAAGTGGACCTCTCCGGAGGCACCTCGAAGACAAGGTTTTACATCTCGGCCAACTACTCCGACACCGACGGTATTATCAAATACACCGGAGCCAAACGTACCGGAGCCCGAATCAACCTGTCGCATGACATCGCGCCCTGGCTGACCCTCAACACCAACAACAATTTCAGCCTGAACGATTACGCCCAGTCCAGCACGACGGCGGCGGCCAATCCGGCCCGTACAGCCATGTTCCTGCTGCCGGGAATTTCACCTCGTGACAAAGACGGGAATTATGTGATGGACCTTCCGTACGGTTATTATCAGTACAACGTTCCGCAGCAGCTGATGATGAACGAATACGCGGGTAAGATCACCACGCTCCTCTCCTCGAACGACTTGACTTTCAAAATCCTGCCCGGTCTTGAATTCAAGAGCAGCTACAATTTCCAGTTCTCATTTACCAATGAGCACCAGTACAGCGACCCGCGTACCCGCCAGGGTTACCGGTACGGCGGCGTGGTGACGGCTTATGCATATGACACCAAGACTTTCCAGACGGAACAAGTCCTCACTTACAACAAGGAATTCGGGGATGATGCCCTGAATGCTGTCGCCGGCTTCTCCTACAACGACTACCAGCGCCACAACATCGGAGCCAGCGCACAGGGGGTTTCCAATCCCGACCTCAAACTCCTCAGCAGCGCTTCCCTGCCACAGTCCACGGAGGAATCCTTCATCCAGTGGAAGATGGCCGGACTCTTCGCCCGCGTCGGCTATACAATCCATGACAAGTATATCTTGTCGGGCACACTGCGCTATGACGGATCCTCGCGGTTCGGAGAAAACAACAAATGGGGCCTTTTCCCTTCTGTTTCAGCAGCCTGGCGCGTCAAGCAAGAGCCCTTCCTCAAAGAGGTGAACTGGCTCAGCGACCTCAAGCTCAGGGCCAGCTACGGTGTGACGGGCAATGCCAGCATCGGCAATTACGTATCCAACCGGCTCTACTCGGGCGGCTATGCCTATAACGGGCAGGCAGGCATCATTGCCGGCTCGGTCGGCAATCCGAAACTGTCGTGGGAAAAGAAGCACTCCAAGAACCTCGGTATTACCGCCGGTTTCTTCCACGACAGAATCGGCATCGATTTCGATATTTACCGCGACGATACCAAAGACCTCCTCTATTACCGCACGATCCCCTCGACGACCGGCTTCTCGAGCATCCCTTCCAATATGGGTGGCGTTCGCAACGAAGGTATTGACCTGCAGATCAATACCGTGAATTTTGACACGGCCGGATTCCGCTGGGAGACTGCCTTCAACTTCTCTTATACCAAGAACTACATCACCGAACTGCAGGACGGGCTCGAAGAAATCGGAAGTTACAAAGTAGGACAGCCCATCACGGCCGAACGCATCTACAAATGGGCCGGCGTCAACGCCTCCAACGGTTATCCGATGTACTACGACAAGGACGGATACATCACTTACAACCCGACCCTCGAAGACCGCTTCTGGAACAAAGGACGTGACCCGAGGTTTTACGGCGGCATGATGAATACCCTCAGCTGGAAAGGCTTCACCCTGTCGGTTTTCCTCCAGTTCCAGGCCGGTGCCCAGAAGTATTGGAGTGACAAAACCGTGCTCATCGGCCAGGCGGCCGACAACAACCTGCTCGCCTCCCTCTACGATTTGTACTGGAGACAGCCGGGCGATGTAACCTGGGTTCCCAAGCCCTTCTATTCAGGAACTTACCCAGGAGGTCCCATGAACTATGACAACAACTCCGATCCCGGGATGAGTCTCATTTACGAATCCACCGACTTCTTGAAACTCAAGAATGTCACGTTCAGCTACGACTTGCCCTCGAAGGTTGTCAAGAAACTCCACATGAATGCCCTGCAGGTTTTCATCGATGCGTACAACATTTTCACGCTTACGCCTTACGGCGGTTACGACCCCGAGTCCATCGGCAATGACAGGGGCCTCTACCCGCAGTCCAAGAGTGTCAGCGCAGGGATCAAACTTAACTTCTAAAGACCTTGAATATGAAATACATCAATTATATCGCGACTTGCCTGGCGGCGGTGCTGCTCGCCGCATCCTGCGACAGCCTGCTGGACATCAGCACAAAGCATGCGCTGGACGAAAGCGCAATCCGGACAGAGGAAGGATGCGAAGGCCTGATCGTGGGCGTGTATGACCTGATGCAAAGTCCGCTCTATACGGGAAGGGATCTGACGTGCCTGCCCGATGTGATGGGAGACAATATGCAGCCCACCCCGGGTGCCAGCCGGTACAACAAGCAGTACAATTTCACGCCCCACTACCATATGGATATCTGGGATGCCGCCTATGAGCAGATCGAATCGCTCAACGAGGCCCTGGCAATCCTGAAAACGCTTCCGAAGACCGACAACGCACAAGCGCTCAAAGGGGAAGCCCTCTTCCTCAGGGCATACAACTACTTCTACCTCGCCTCCATTTACGGTAGGATGCCCGGACACGAGGTCGAGAACTTCGATCTTTGCGTCCCGCTGATCACAGAGCCTTATTTCAATGATTCGGACAACATCGCCCAAAGTACGATGGTTCCCCGGGACAAGGTCGAGACGGTCTGGAAAGCCATTTCAGACGATCTCGACGAGGCGTTCAACTGTCTGTCGGAGACCAAGCCGACCGGTTCGGTCTACAGGGTCTCGGCCATGACGGTAAAAGCCTTCCAGTCAAGAGTTTTCCTATATAAGGGAGCATGGAGCGAAGCGATAACCGCCGCGAACTATGTGATTGAAAAGTCAGGAGTCGAGCTCCAAAGCGGCACGTATACCGACATCTTCTCCAAGGGAAAAGAATCCATCTGGCAGCTGCACTTTACCGAAACGGAAAGCCTGGCTTCCTCCTCCCTGCACTCGATGTACGGCACGGTTGACGACAAAACGCGCGACGCGGACGGATACGGCAACGGCAAAGGTGCGGGTGACGCGCAGATTTCCGTGACCCCGGACTTTATCGCGCTGATCGACATGGAACATGACACCCGCGCAGGCGCCCTCCGCAAAGTGCATTTCAACGGACAGAACCTGTGGTGGTCCACCAAGTTCAACAGCTGGGGCGGCCAATTCGGCCTCGACGACATTCCCCTGATCCGGATTTCGGAAATCTACCTCAACCGGGCAGAGGCCTACGCACACCAGAATACCCCAGACAAGGCCCGTGCTGATGTCAATCTGCTGCGCGGGAAGAGAGGTTTGGGCGACACGGATGTGCCCGATTCCGGCATTCTCGAGGAAGTGCTGTTGCAGCGCAGGATTGAACTCGCTTTCGAAGGACACCGCTTCTTCGACCTCAAGCGTCTCGGCATGGATATTTCCAGGCCTGCCGGCATGCCCACCATCGCCTATGACGATTACCGCGTGGTGGCGAGCATCGGAACCACTGAACTGGATGTGAATACCCTTCTCGTGAATAATCCCGGCTATTAACAGACAAGAACCATGAAAAACAAGATAATCCTTTTATTCGCCGCTTCGCTGGCCCTGCTGGCCGCCTGCCAGGAGCAGGACTGGACCTATCAGGGAGAACAGTTCTTTGAATACAGTCCGGATGAGAACGGACAGATCTATAGCAGAGGTATTTTCACAAAAGAGAATGCCGTCGTAGGCAACGATGCCATTTGTGTGCAATTGATTGCGCATTCCGATGCCCCTGTGACGGTCAAGTACCGCATTGCGGACGAGGTTTATTACCTCAAGAATGAAAGTGCCTATGCGGCTGCCCTCCCCTCCGGGACGGCCCCCGACGACGTGGATACCCTCAGGACCGACGCCATTTATGGGGAACAGTACGAAATCCTTTCACCGGGTTTTGACAAAAGCTCGATGACGGGAACCCTCGTCATTCCCGCCGGAGAATATTTCGGACGCATCAACCTCGACATGAAGATCAAGGCGGGCGCCTCCTTCTACGTGGTGCTGGAAGATTCCCCGGACGCCCGGGCCAACAAGCCCACTTCCATTCTCCAGTATACGCTCGCCCCGGACAAGGTCTTCTATTTCGAAGAAACCTTCCTGCAGAGCATACCGACCACCTGGCAGATCCTCGACAAGGATGGTGACGGTTACTGCTGGGAGTTCTACAAAAGAGGGGCCTGCTCGGACTCGTACCTCAGCGCCGCCGGGGCCCTCACGCCCGAGAACTATCTCATCTCGCCGAAGATCAGTATCGGAAAGAGACAGCAGATCTTGCTCGAATTCACCCTCGAAACGGGTTCCAAGAGTTATTCCGAGGAACAATACCGGGTCATCGTCTCCGAATCCCCCATTACCCTGGACAACTGCCGCGACGCGACCGTCGTGCAAGACTGGAAAATGCTGGACAGCTCCTATTATGACGGAGTAACCGATACCGTAGACCTTACGGAATACGCCGGAAAGGAGATTTACCTGGGCATTGTCCACGGCAACTGTACCGATCAGAAATTCATCTGGCTCTACAATCTGGTCGTCTATGGCATCTAAACTCGACGATCGGCTGAAACAACTGTTTCTGGAATTGACGGCCATTGATGCGGTTTCGACGCAGGAACTTCCTGTGGCGCAGTACATTCTGGATTTCGTGGGGAAACTGGGGCTCGAGGGCCGCATGGATGATGCCGCCAAACTGTCCGGCGGCAATGCAGGCAACGTGATCGTACCCATTCTGGGCGGCGGGGATTTCTTCCTGGCCGCCCACATGGATACGCCCCGCTCCACGGCTGGGCTCAAGCACTGTTTCCTTCCCGACCGCATCACGTCCGACGGGACGACCCCGCT
>CADBPH010000381.1 GCA_902796455.1 uncultured Bacteroidia bacterium | reverse complement strand
CGGCACCTTCGAAACTGAATTTGTAGTCCGGGTAGTCTTCCAGCAGTTTCAGGTTCTGGTACAGGGTGTTGGGCAGGAACTCGCCGATGACCTGCTGTACGGTCCAGAGCCATTGGGTGTCGAGGTGGGCATTGGCGGCCATGTAGACCGTGCCTTTGGGCTGCTGTGCATTCAGGGTCACTGCAGCGGCAACCGTGGCGATGGGGAGTAAGATTCTTTTCATGTTTAAGTAATTGTCTGCAAATGCGTTATTTGACAGTTATCGCGTTAAGCAGCGGAAGCTTACCGTCATTGATCAGTTTGATGATCAGTTCCCCGAACAGGGTGTTCTGCCAGGCGAACCATTCCCGGGTGAATTTTTCCGGGTTGTCTTTATGGAAAGACTCATGCATGAAGCCGGTGCCTGCATCTGTCTTCATCAAGGTTTCGATGCACCATTTGATTTCTTCGTCGTTGCGGGAAGTGAAGGCCTTCATCATGATGCTCATGGGCCAGATCATGTCCATTCCGACATGCGGGCCGCCGATTCCTTCTCCGGCCGAGCCTTTGAAGAAATACGGATTGTCTTCGCTCCAGACGAAACGGCGGGTATTGTAGTAGATTCGGTCGCGCGGGGAGACGTCGCCGAGGTAGGCCATGGCCAGCAGGCTCGGGACGTTCGCGTCATCCATCATGAGTTTGTTGCCGTATCCGTCCACTTCAAAGGCGTAGATGGTTCCGTATTTGGGGTGCTCGACGGTGGCATACGCCTGCAGGGCTTCTTCCACTTCGTCGGCCAGGGCGCGGCATTCATGCGCAAGGTCTTTTTCCCCGTTGACGGTATCCAGGATCTCGGCCGCCTTGCGGAGCGAGGTGACAGCGAAGAAGTTGGACGGGACCAGGAACTCGAAAATGGTGGCGTCGTCCGACGGGCGGAACGCCGATGCGATCAGGCCTACGGGTTTTACGGGATTGCCATAGCCTGCATTCGATTTGGTGTCCGTCTGGACGGCCGTCTCCCGTTGGAAGTGGTACGGTCCCGGACCGTCTTTGCGCTGCTGCGCCTTGAGGGTCGTGAGGATATTCCGGACCGCTTTCACCCAGGTTTCCCCGAAGACGGAAGTGTCACCGGTGGTCTTCCAATACTGGTAAGCCAGCCGGATCGGATAGCACTGCGAGTCGATTTCCCATTTGCGTTCGTGCAAGTTCGGGTTCATGTCAGTCCGGTCCGTCTGCCAGCCGGTGCCGGTCGCTCCGTCATTGAAGGCATTCGCATACGGGTCGATGCAGATCAGGCTGAACTGGCAGTTGATGACGCCGGCGAGCATGTTTTTCAGATGCTCGTCCTGATTGGCCAGTTGGACATAGGGCCATACCTGCGCTCCGGAATCCCGCAGCCACATGGCGTGGATATCGCCGGTATAGACAAAGGTTCTCCAGTTCCCGTTTTCATCCTTGCCGAAGTGGACGGTCGTGTCGAGGGTGTTCGGGAAGCAGTTCGCAAACATCCAGGCCAGCTTTGCGTTGGTCAGTTGTGCGGTCACTTCTTTGATTTTGGCCTCGACCGCCTCGCTGCGGAAAAGACGGTCTCCCTCGGCGGGACGGCGGGATTCATAAGTCTGGGCCTTCGCCGTGCAGATGCCGGCGATCAAGGCGATGGAGAACAGGATTTTTCTCATTGAGTGATGATTACTTGGTTTTGGTTTCGTACAGGGCCATCGCTTCGATGAGCGTGGCGCCGCTGGTGTGGGTTCCGAGATCGACCGTTTCGCCGGTACGGGCCCAGTTCGGTCCGAAAAGGGGATCGGTCGTATCAATGCCGCATTTCCACAGGGCTTCCGCATTCTTTTTCAAGGCGAAGGCGAACTTGTTCCGCTCCCCGTTCGTCAGGTCTTCCTCCAGGGCGAGCTTGACGAAATAGCGGATGAAAATCCCCTTGAACAAGCCTCCGTCCCCGTTCCCTTCGCTGCGCAGCAGGCCGGTGTTGGTGTCCGTGCAGGCTCCTCCGCCAATGGTGTAGGAAGCGACTTTCACGGCGATGTTCAGAAACATTCTCTCCCCGGTCAGCTGGTACAATTCGTGGGCAAGTCCCATAAACGTTCCCTGGTTGTAGGTGAAGCACCAGTCGGTGATTTTGCCGCTGCGGGCATCCAGGTTGTCGTTGACGCGACCGGTGGCTGCATCAACCAGGTGGTCGTATTCCCATTCGAAGATTTTCCGGGCCCACTGGAGGTCTTCCTCCTTCTTGTCAATCCGGTACAGCCGGGCGGCAATCAAGCCTCCGGGACCGTTGGAACAGGCATTCTTGCTCCACGTCTGGTCTTTCTTCCAGGCGATGCCGCCTCCGCCCTGGGTGTTCCATCCTTTCTGGATGTCGTTCCACAGGTCGCGGGCGGTGGCCAGGTACTTGGCTTCGCCGGACGCTTCGTAGAGCCGGATCATGGTCAGGCAGATCCACTCCATGTCGTCATAGAAATTGTTGTAGTAGCTGCCGCCGCTCTTGCTCTTCACGCCTTCATACCACTTGTTGAAATAGTATTTGTAAGCGTTGCTGCCGCCGCTGCGGTGGAAACCGTCTATGATCACGTCCATGGCGTGGGCTTCCGGCCAATAGGACCAGTCTTTGTCCGGTCCGTCCGTCTTGTCTACATCCCAATTGAAATATCCCCTGCCGGGATTCCAGAAATGCAGGACGAGGGATTGCGTACTGCTTTCCGCTGCCTGATTCCAGTCGATGGCCGCCTCCTCCTTCTTGCCGGAGTCCGGGCCGTCTTCTTCAGGCCCGTTATGGCTGCAGCCCTGCGCCAGGGTGGCGCAGAGCAACAGCGATAACAGATAAATTGATTTACGAATCATGCAAACCGACTAGTTGTGTTCTACATGGTGGGTGTAGTTGGCCACGTTGAAGATCACGGTGATCTTCGTGTCGGCACCGTCGAATTCCTTGTCCAGTTTCCACTTGTCGTTCCACTGGTCGATGGTGCTGCCCGTCGGGGTGTACATGGGGCCTTTTTCCATGATGTAGTAGTACGGATCCTCCATCGGGAGACCGTTCGGACGGCTGTCGGTGCCGTTCTTGGTACCCCACCAGATCCAGCTGTCGTCACCGAGTTGCATGCAGAGCTTGTAGCGCTCGTCGCGGCCCCAGCTCTCCTGTTTGAAGTTGGTGACTGCATGGCCCTGGAAGACACCGCCGCCGACGTACGGGAGCAGGAATTCGATCGTGTTGGTCGGGCTGAAGTAGAAGCCCATGGTCTTGACCTCGGTGATGGTCGTGGAAACGACATTCAGGTCGCAGACAATCCGGTAAACACCCGTCTTGCTGACGGTTGCGCTACCGCTGCCCTCGCGGACCTTCAGACCTTCGAGATAGTAACGGTTCGCATCGGCGGATTTCTTGTCGACGAAGTAGTATTCCTTGCCGCCCTCGAGTTTGCAGAAGATCTCATAGATGCCCTGCTCGGGGGAAGCGAATTCCATCGCTTTGGTGACATCGGCACCACCCTCGGTACCGGCGCCCGTGATGAAGAATGCGGAAGGGATTTCCTCCAGACCCTCGATGCTGGTGAGCTTCAGGGAGTGGCGTGCAGAGGAGACCTGCTCGTTCAGTCCGCGGGAGGAGATGATGCTCCATTCTACGGAACCGGATTTGCCCTGGGAGAAGCCGGCGGCCTTGCAGACCTTGTTCATGTCCTTGTGCAGGATGGTGGCGTGGTTGCGGAAGCCGTTGTCGTCCGCGGCGATCTTGTAGACGGGTTCATTCTCGCCCGGTTTGTAGAAGACAACCTCGTAGAGGGGAGAGCCGCTGTCTTCAACCTTGCAGGCTTCCCATGCGAAGTAGATGGCTGCGGTGGAAGAAGTGGCGAGGGCGACAGATTTGCCGTCCGCAGGCTCGTACAGGGAATTCACCGCCGTCACCTGTGCGTCCTTGTATTCCATTTCACTGGTGCAGGAGGCCAGACCAGCCAGAAGGATCATGGCTCCGAATATGGTTTTTTTCATAATGTTTGTTTCCAATTTGGATTGTTTCAAATATAGTTAAAATAGGCGGTTTTGCCGTTAATAGCCCGAATTCTGCGACAGGTTGCCGTTCAGGTCGATCTGGGTCTGCGGAACAGCGAAGAGATAGTCGCGGTTTTCGTTGAATTTGTAAGTCGCACCGAGACTGGTCGCGAAGGAAGCACCCTTGGGCTCGCCGGTGAAGCAGGTGGAGCCGGCTTTCCAGCGGAGGATGTCATACCAGCGGAGACCTTCGAGGGCGAGTTCGACACGGCGTTCGTTGCGGACGATGGTCCGGAGTTCGCTCTGGCTCTTGCCGGCAGGGAAATTCAGGGCTTTGGCCGTCGTAAAGCCGGCACGCTGGCGGATGGGACGGATGGTCTGGTTCCAGACATTTTCCGTGAGCTTGTTCTGCTCCAGCATGGCCTCGGCGTACATCAGCAGGACGTCGGCATAGCGCATCATGATGATATTCAGACCGGAAGCAACTTCACCCTTGGCCTGGGGCGAATACCACTTGCGGGTGTAGTAGCCCGAGCGGGAGGTATTGCCGGAGGGATCGTAGCGGTCTTCGCTGCTCTCGGGAGCCGTGGCCGGGTCGATCTGGATCTTGCCC
This sequence comes from uncultured Bacteroidia bacterium, assembly GCA_902796455.1. Lineage (GTDB taxonomy): Bacteria > Bacteroidota > Bacteroidia > Bacteroidales > UBA932 > Cryptobacteroides. The sequence goes on along the minus strand of CADBPH010000381.1, from coordinate 1,219 downwards.
AGGTTCGGATACCAGTCGTTCACGTTCGCCGCCCAGTCATAACCGTCGTAGATGATGGTCTGGGTCATGCGCGGGTCGCGGTTGTCGTACGGGTGGGCGGGATCGTAGTCCGTGCCGGTCTCGTTGATCGTGAAACCGTTGATGGTCAAATAGCAGTCAACCAGTTGCTGCAGCGGGACCATGTCGATGACGCGGCCGCCGCGGGAAAGGGGAATCCGGTCCTGGATATCGTCCCAGGTCAGCTGGTTCTTGACATAGGAGCGGTCGAGGATGACTTCCTCGTTGTACTCGTTGTTCTCGTCGAAGAGACCGCGATAGGAGGGATACAGGGCATAGGTGCCGTATTCTGCCTGGTTGTTGATCAGGGCGGAGGTAATCCGCTCGACAGCAGCCCAGTCGGTGTTCTGCTCGTACAGATAGGTACGGGCGAGCAGCATCATGGCAGCGCCCTTGGTGATGCGTCCGTTCTCGGCTGCGGCCAGGTCGTCCCGGCGGGGCAGGTCGCTCACGATTTCTTCCAGCTCCGTGCGGATGAAGGAAAGAACCTCACTCTTGGGGGTACGGGAAATGGTCTGTGCTTCCGTAGCCGTGATGTCTTTCGTGAAGAAAGGAACATCGCCGTAGAAGGTGATAAGGCGGAAGTACTGGAAAGCGCGGATGAAACGGGCTTCGGCAATCAGGCGGGCCTTGGATGCCTCGTTCATGCCGGAGATGTTTCCTACGTTGTCCAGGAAAAGGTGGCAGGATTTGATGCCGGCGTAGGCGTTGCCCCACTGGGTATTGAATTCACCCGTGGCGGAAGAAGCCTGTCCGGTCCGCAGAACCCGTCCGAGGGCGCTGGTGGAGCGGACATTGAATACGTTGTCGCCCAGAGATTCGTCCAGCCACATGTTGCCGGCGCTGTACATCTGGGAATAGGCGGTATTGACCATATACTGGGCCCTGTCCGCCGACCAGAAGTTGGCGTCCGTGAATTGATTTACCGGAGGATTCTCCATGCCGTTGCAACCGGCGAGCAACATGGCTGCGGCTGCTGCAATAATGGAAAGATTGATTTTCATTTTCATAATTCCGGTTCCAGATTAAAATTCGATATCCAGACCCATACCGAAGTAACGGATGCTGGGGTAGTTACGTCCATAGTTCGCACTGCCGTTCACCGTGAAGTCGGTGCCGAACTCAGAGGCTTCGGGATCGAAGAAACTGGTCGGGCTCCAGG
>CADBPH010000380.1 GCA_902796455.1 uncultured Bacteroidia bacterium | reverse complement strand
TGCCCAAAGCCGGGCTCGAACCGGCACGTCTTTAAGGGACACTGGATTTTGAGTCCAGCGCGTCTACCAATTCCGCCATTCGGGCAATAACGGTTGAACGTGGCTACAAAGTTATCGAATTTAATGTAATTATCAAATTTTTTCAGTTTTCTCGTTATCTTTGTCTTTCATGGACGAAATTACCATACAAGAAAACGGACAGACACTCAGCCGGGTCTATTTCGGCCGGGACGTTGCCGGCGTCCTGCCGCATCTGGCGGCATTCCGTAACGTATTGCTCGTCTGCGACGAAGAGGTACTCCCCTACGCGAATGCACTCGTGGACGCCTCTGCCGGACAGCCCGGCGGCGGGAATTGCCGCCTGCTCTGCAGCGTCCGCACCTCGGAAGCCGGGAAGAACATGGACACCGTCCTGGGCATCTGCTGCCGGCTGCTGGAAGCGGATGCCGACCGCGACGCCCTGCTGCTCGCCATCGGCGGCGGCATCACCACCGACATGGCCGGTTTCGCCGCCTCCATCTACAAACGGGGCATCCGGTTTGCCTTCCTGCCGACCACCCTGCTGGCGCAAGTCGACGCAGCCATCGGCGGAAAAACCGGAATCAACTTCCTGGAATACAAGAACATGATCGGCGTCATCCGGCAACCCGTCTTCACCTGGACCTGCACGGAAGTTCTCCGCACCCTTCCCCGGCGTGACTTTGTCGCCGGAAGTGCCGAACTCCTGAAAACCTTCCTTATCGACAATGCGACAGACAGTTACGCCGATGCCGTGTCCCTGCTGGCCAGGATCCGGCAGGAAGGACTGCAACCCGTCCACGAACCGCAACTGCTCCGGCTGATCGCCCAGGCAGCGGCCGTCAAGGCCGGCATTGTCGGACGCGACCAGTTCGAACACGGAGAGCGTCGCCTGCTCAATCTCGGACATACCTTCGCCCATGCCATCGAATCCCTGGCCCTCCACCGCCATGTTGACATCTGCCATGGAGAAGCCGTTGCCATGGGAATCCTGCTCGCCGCCCGGCTTTCCGAAGCGCTATCGCTGGCAGAACCGGGTCTGTCTGAACGGCTTGCCGAGGATTGGAAGACCTGCGGACTCCCCGTGGATATCCCTTTCCCGATAACAGAAATGCGCTCGGTCATGACCAAGGACAAGAAAGCGGAAGGCGGGAAAGTCCATTTCATCCTTATCAGAAAAATCGGAGCCGTCTGCTCCCGGGAACTGGAAGTATCCCAGGCAGCGGACTTGCTCGCAAATAACAACGCAATATGATTTGCACGACTCTTACAGGAAGGGACCTGGACGGAATTTACGATGCCCTGGAGACTCCCGGCATGGAAATGGCCGAAATCCGGCTTGACACCTGCCCGCTCGATGCGGAGGACATCGAAGAACTGTTCTCCGACTCGGATGTCCCCCTCGTAGCCACCTGCCGGATCGGCGAAACCATGCCTGCCAAAGAGGCGGAAGCACGGCTGATCCGCGCCATCCAGGCTGGAGCCGCCTACGTAGACGTCGAACTGGAAGCGCCGGCCATGATGTCCAAACGCATCCGGCGGGAAGCCCGCGAATGCGGGACCATTTTGATCCGGTCCTACCATGATTTTACCGGAACTGATTCGCAGGAAGCGCTCAAAGCGCTTGTAGAGAAGTGTTTGCACCTCGGTGCAGAAGTCGTGAAAATTGTTACGACGGCACACGGGCCGGCTGATACCGACCGGATTTTGTCGCTGTATAAAGATTTCGAACCGGGGCAGTTGATTGCCTTCTGCATGGGAGAGGAAGGGAAAGGATCCCGCCTCGAATGCCTGCGCTGCGGCGCCCCGTTTTCCTATGCGGCCTTGAATGCCCACGAAGTGGCCGCCCCCGGCCAATGGACGCTCCCGCAAATGTCGGAAGCCGTTTACGGCGACCTCCGGATGGTCGGATACAGTTCGATGGAGGGGTCCAAACCCCTGCGGATGCCGGCTTCCAAGAGTTTCGCCCAGCGCGCCATCATCGCCGCTGCCCTGGCGGACGGGACATCCCGGCTGACGGGCTATTCCCCCTGCGGCGATTCGGAATCCGCCATCGCGGCCATCCAGGCCCTGGGGGCCAAGGTGACCCGGCGCGGACGGACCCTGACCATTACCGGCGGCATCCATGCCGACGTCCCGAGCCTGCATGTCGGAGAATCCGGTTTCCTGACGCGCATGATGATCCCCCTCCTGGCCCAGCTGAGCCGCGGAGAAGTCACCCTTACGGGCGAAAAAACCCTCCTGACGCGTCCGCTGATGGGGGCACGGGAAATCATGGACGCATTCGGCGTCACCCTGTCCGGTTCC
>CADBPH010000379.1 GCA_902796455.1 uncultured Bacteroidia bacterium | reverse complement strand
CGGACGATGATATTGGCATGAGCAATGCCGGAGGGGGTCAGCACTTTTCCACCCTGTATTTTAATGATTGTGTCCATTTGACCAGCTATGAAAGATTTGGATTATGTCGTCTCTGAAAGGGTCCGGGTAATCCGGTCGCAAGTATAGGTAATAACCTTCTTGCTCCCCGGGAACCTGGCCTTGGCGACCACTTTCCATCCACGCAATTCGGAGGCCGGGCGATCTAATTTCAGGTACCACCAGTTCTCGGAGCGGTCCCAAAAGAAGGGAAAGCTGGTCTTGATGCCAGGGACGTTATCGTTGACCAGATGAGCGTTGACACAATAATCGTAAATCCGTTTATTGGCGAAAGTCATCTTTTCAGTTTTGCCATCATGTTCAAGAGTTACCTCCCAGTCCTCGTCACCGTGGTAGATATGGGCTAGGAGGAAGTTCCCACCGGCAAACAGGCTCTCATTGGACCAAACATACTTGTGCGACCAATCGGTCTCTTTGTCATATACATCGTTTGAGTCATACACACGCATCTGGTCCCGGGAATCATGAAGGCTTCTGTACTCCCAGCTGGAAAAATCGTTCCCGTCAACATGGTAGACGTAAAATCCGGCAGAAGCACCGTCAGGACAGTACTGCGAATACCAGAAATTACCCATCGGGACACCATGGATACGCTCCATGACAGAACGGCCATTCCGAGTCTTGACTTCATATTTGTAACTCTCGCAAATATGCGCATTTGCGGTAAAAAGATATGCACTGTTGAAAGGGGCAAGCCGTTCAATCATATCATCCCGATGGGGGGCATCTTTCACCCCCCTGAGTTGGACGTGTGCAAGAATGACAACCATCTTGGATGCCTTGTCCTCAACACAGTCCAGGTCGCTCAGAAGCCACCTGTATACATCCTCGCTTAAGCCCATCCGCCCGTTCGTGGGAATAGCGGAGCCGTTGGTCTTAGCCTGCCGGGCGATGTAATCATCCAAACTGATGAAGTGGACCTTGCCGATGTTAAATGAATAGCAGGTAGGGCCATATGCCTCCATATAATCCCGGACTGCCCCCAGGTCGAATTCTTCGGTCCCTGTCAACCGACTGTCGCCCCCAAAGGCATTGTGATCATGGTTTCCGATAACCGTATAGAACGGAAGATACTCTCCGGAGCCACACGGACAGTTCCCGAGTGCTTCTCGGGTGAGATTGAACGTTTCCGGATTTTTTGCATCGTCAATTATGTCTCCCAGGCTTATCCCGAACCGGAGTCCTTTCGGCGCATGTTGCCGGAAATACTCTCCGACAGGGCGCATGACACGGCTGCTGAATTGAGAACAAGTGGCATCGTCTCTGACATGGATGTCCCCGAGAACGGCAAAGGTAAAGGTATCGGATGCCTTCAGTAACTTTTTCAGAATAAAATTTCTCTTATTCCTGACATTTGGCGATATCTTCTGGAAGAACTCTGCTAAATGGGTCTCCTCGTTTTGGATAATAGCGTATCCGGCGGGCAAACTATAATAGACGAAGGTACTCCTGGGATCTGCCTTCATCTGGTAAAATCCGTTTGAGTCGGTCAAAACAATCTGATAGCCATCCGATACCGGGACATTCGGGAGGGGGTGGCCGTCTGTATCGGTAATCGTACCGTACAAGTTGTTCTCCGCCTTAATCGGGGGTTCATTCTGCCCTTCCCTATTCTTTGTGGGCTTTAACTTGACCTTGTACATCGAGCATGCGCTCAGAATGCTTGCAATGAGGGCAAGAAAAAAACGTCTATTCATGATATTCCTCCGCGTCTTTAAGAATATGGCGGACCAGAATGGGCTCGTCCGTTGTGATGCAATCGACACCAAGACGAATCATCTCCCGCATTACCTCTTCTTGGTTGACCACCCACGCGTTGACATCCATGCCCAGTTCGTGGGCACGTGCAACCCATTCGGGATGCGCCTGAAAGGCTCGGTAATCATAGTCGATACCGGTTATACCTGACTCCTTCAAAGATTCCGGGTCTTCGCCACGACTGACGAACTGAACCTGAAATCCAGGCGCAGCACGGACGAGGTGGTTGCAAACAGCGAAATTGCCGCTGATGAACATCACTCGCGACGGATCGAAAAGATGGTGGTCCATCAACTTTTGGATACAAAGATCGGAGAGAAGAATCATCCGGTCATCCAGCCCCCCTCCACAAACCTCCAGGACCAGGATTGTGTGACGGGACTTGCTGAGTTGCCGCAGGATTTTGTCGAGGGTCGGGCGTTCTTCTCCATTGGGCAGTTTGTGCCCCTTGATGGCGGAATAGGGATTCTCACGAATCGTGATTCCATCTATCGTTCGGTCATGGTTTACGACAATCACGTTGTCCGTTGTCAAATGAACATCGATTTCACTCCCCCAGAAACGTTCCTTCTGTGCACACTTGAGGGAGGCAATGCTGTTCTCCGACTTCCGGGTCATCTCGTTTTTCCAATAGCCCCTGTGTGCGCAGATCTTAACCGTCCGCTCCTGCCCGGCGAGCATGAGCGTCTCGAGCAGCATGATGACGAGAATTATAAATAACTTCCTGCTACACATAGTTCCTACTTGATTTCATCCTTTTCCGGCACCTGTACCGTGGTAAAACTGGTGTTATTGAAGACAAAGCCCTCAGCAAACTGAAAGATTTCCGGTTGAGGTTTTCCAGGCTCGGCTTCCCGTGTGAAACTGCAGTTGTCGAAAACGAACCGCCGCACGGGATTGCCTTCTCGGCCATGGAAATAAGGGAACAATTTGCTTACGGCATGTACGTTGGAAAAGCGCAGGTCACGGACCGCTTCTACCATCGTATCCGGATTCGGAGAGATGTTTACTTTGATCGGGAGCCCATACATTCCTGTCATCGTGATATTGGAGAAGGACATATCCTCGATTAGTGTAGGCTCAATACCATAGTCTTTCCGGATGGGATGGGGCAGGTAGATATCCAGCCCGCAGAAAGAGTCCGTCATTACCAAATTGGAGAAGGTGCAGTGGCGAATCACCCCATCGTTGGTCCAGCCCAGGCGGATGCAGCCGGAACCGCTGCGAAGCACGCAGTTGGTCACCGTAATCCGCTCACAAGGCTTTTTCTCCCGGAGGGAACGACTATTTGCCCGGACAATAATGCAGTCGTCGCCTGTTTCGATATGACAATCGGAAATGGTAACATCTCGGGAGCAATTGACGTGAATGCCGTCATTGTTTTCGTAAGCTAATTCTGCCAAGATCTGCAGTCCACGGATAGTCACCCGGTCGCAATCATGGATCTGGTAACTCCAGTTGGACGGTTGATTAAGCATCGTAACATCCTCTAGCAAAACATCCTTGCATCCGGTCAGGAATACAAGGCGCGGGATGGACTGCTCATTCGGATAAATCCGCACATACTGCCATCCATGGGCATTATCGCGTTTTTCCTTGCGGACGTAATAGGTCCCGTTTCCATCAATTACACCCCGGCCCGTAATGGCAATCCTTTCCGCCTCGTCGGCGAGGATCAGACAAGTATTCCGGTTCCCGCGCTGCAGGTTCTCGCTGATGACATGCTTGATATTCGGCCATTCGGGATAGTCTTCGATATTCGGAGATGCCAGCAAGCGGGCGGTTACGTCAATATAAAGATTTACCCCGCTTTTGAGCTCGATCGGGCCCGTCATGTACACACCTTCCTGAAGCACGACGCGGCCTCCTCCCACTTTATGGCATGCATCAATCGCCTTTTGGATGGCCTCTGTATTATTCTTCTGGCCGTCGCCCTTGGCGCCATATTTCCGCACGTCGAAGTCTGCCCCTCTGAGCGTTAGGGAAGATAGAACAAAAATGCACAGAATCAATCGTTTACACATATCCATTCCTCCGCTTTTAGCAACGCCGGACACTCTCGCGGTACGCTTCGATCGCCGCATCCAGGCGCTCATGGGCCGTCGTATCACCCGGGACATTGTGGGATGGATTGATATGGAGATGGACACCGCGGTCGGCCAGGATTTCGCAGACCGTTGTGATAATCATCCAGACACAGGTGACGGAAGCCATGGTCGAGAGCGGGCCGATCTTGTCGAAATGATTCTTCAGCGGGACGGAAGCATCCTCCAGCGGGCAGCAGGTGTCCACGACATAGTCCGCAATCTGGAAAACGTTCTTGCCGCAGGAATGGCGGGGAACCTTATCGCCGGTCCGGGAAGCAGAACCGCAGACAATCACTTTCATCCCTCTCTTATGGGCCTCATTGGCCATATCGATCACCACGGCATTGATTCCGGTATGGGTAAAGAGCCAGAGGAGATCCCCTTCTTCGAACCGCCAGCTGGACATGATCTGCTGGGCATATCCTTCCTGCCTTTCCAGCCAAAGGAACTGATTGATACCCATCTCGCCGACGATATGGGTAAAGAACGTCAACGGAAGTTCGCACAGCGGATGGAAGCCGACGATGCCGCCGATCCGGGGATACATCTCCTCGATCGGGAGATTGGAATGGCCGCAACCGAAGGTATGGACCAGGTGACCCGACTGGATGCAATCGGCCATCACCTCGGCGACTTTTTTGATTTGTTCCATCTGTGT
>CADBPH010000378.1 GCA_902796455.1 uncultured Bacteroidia bacterium | reverse complement strand
GGAGCGGGAGAATGAAATCATCGCCCTCTGCTCGGAAGGGCTGGCCGCCAAGGAAATCGCTTACCGGCTCAATATCAGCATCGATACAGTCAATGCCCATAAATACAATATCTTCAAGAAATTGGGTATCAACAACTCCGTCGAGCTCGTCCGCTATGCCATCAAGAACGGCATCATCCGGCTGTAGCAAGCGAAAAAAGAAAAAAAGAATTATATTTGTATGACCGGCTCTAAAAGAACCGGCAAATGATCTTATGAACCCAAGAATACTGCTCAAAAATATCCAGCTTCCGGACGGACGGACGAATGATATCCTGATTGAGAACGGCATCATTTCGGGCATCCGCCCCTGCGGGGAATTACAGTCCTGGCCGGGAACGGAAGTAGTCTACTGCAATCACCTGGTCGCCATGCCCGGTTTCATCAACATGCACACCCATGCCGCCATGGCGCTCATGCGCGGGATGGAAGAAGATGTGATCTTCCAGGAGTGGCTCAACCGGATCTGGGAGATTGAAGCCAAGATTGACGAAAAATATGTCTATGCCGGTTCGAAAGTCGCCGCCCTGGAAATGCTCCGTACGGGCACGACGACTTACAACGACCACTACTGGTTTGCCCGCCAGGGCCACCGTGCCGCAGAAGAAATGGGGATCCATCCGGTCATTTCCTATGTGATCATCGACAAAAACGATCCCGAAGAAGCGGCCCGGCAGAAAGATGAGTGCCAGCGGATGTACGAGGACTCCCGGCAGTGGAAAGACGACAGCATTTTTGCCGTGGCCTTCCACGCCATCTACTCCGTCAGTGAAGAAATGATCCGCTGGGCATCCGAATTCGCCCGCGCACACGGGTTGCTTCTCCACTTCCACCTGAGCGAAACGGAAAAAGAAGTCATTGACTGCCGCAACGCCCACGGCGGCCTCTCCCCTGTCGAATACCTTGATGAACTGGGTGTCCTGGGCCCCGAGGCCATCGCCGCGCACACGCTGTGGATCTCCGACAACGACGTCCGCATCCTGGGAGAAAGGAAGGTCAACTGCGTGCACAATATCAATTCCAACCTGAAGCTGGCCTCCGGTTACCGGTTCCGGTACAATGAATTGCGGGATGCGGGCGCGAATGTCTGCATCGGCACGGACGGGTGCGCATCCTCCAACAACATGGACATTCTGGAGGCCTGCAAAACGGCCGCGATCGTACAGAAGGCATGGCGCAATGATCCGAAAGCCTGGCCGCTGGAGGAATTGATCGCCTGCGCGACGGCCCACGGCGCCAAGGCGCTCGGAATCCATGCCGGCGTCCTCGAGGAAGGAGCACGCGCCGATATCCTGCTTGTCGATACGGACAACTCCTTCTTCCTCTCTCCGGGATCTTTCCTGGCCAATTTCATCTATTCCGCCCACAGCGATTGCATCCGCTCCGTCATCGCCGGAGGCAAATTCGTCATGCGGGACCGGGTCATCCCTGCCGAGGCTGCGATCTTGGAGGAAGGTCGGAAAGTACTTGAAGAAATCATTTAATTACATAACACAATATCATGGAAGCCAGACTAGAAAGAATTGACACATCCGCTAACTATATCCAGAATATTCTCGAAGGCGTCGGCCTGAAGCCCGTCGTCGGCATTGTCCTGGGCAGCGGACTGGGGAAATTGGCCGACCAGATTAGCCAGCCCGTCACCATTCCCTACCGGGAGATTCCGGGATTTCCGATCTCCACGGCCATCGGACACAAAGGAAATTTCATCATCGGGGAACTCGGCGGCAAAACGGTCATCGCCATGCAGGGCCGTTTCCATTATTATGAAGGATATCCGATGGAACTGGTCACGCTGCCGATCCGCGTCATGAAGAGACTCGGCGTCCAGTACCTCTTCGTATCCAACGCCGCGGGTGCCGTCAACCCGGATTATGAAGTGGGCGACGTCATGATCATCAAAGATCATATCAGTCTGTTTCCCAACCCGTTGATCGGTCCGAACATGGCGGATTTCGGTCCCCGTTTCCCGGACATGACCTGCGCCTATGACCTGGAAATGATCGCCCTCGCGGAAGGAATCGCCCGGGAAACCGGCATCCGCTATCACAAGGGCGTCTATTTCGGCAGCCCGGGCCCGACTTACGAGACCCCGGCCGAGGTCCGGTTCTACCGGATGGCCGGCGCCGACGTGGTGGGCATGTCCACGATTCCGGAAGTGATCGTGGCCCGGCATTGCGGAATCCGTGTATTCGGGATGTCTGTCGTGACCAACAAGGCCAACTTCAACAATGAGCCGAAGAATTTCAACGACGGAGAAGACGTGGTCCGGGCAGCGGACGCCGCCGCGGACCGCATGACGAACCTGTTCCGGATCCTGATCAGCAAACTATAGGAACCTGCCCGGGGTAAACCACTTACAGGTTTTCCAGGTCCTGGATCCAGAGGGATGCGGAAGCATCGGAAGGCATGCGCCAGTCCCCTCTCGGAGACAGAGAGACAGAACCGACTTTCGGC
>CADBPH010000377.1 GCA_902796455.1 uncultured Bacteroidia bacterium | reverse complement strand
CTGACGGCAGACAAAGAAAGCTTGGACAAAATGGCTTTCCCTTCCGCAACCGCAATGACGCCCGTTTTCTTCTCGATTCCCAGCGCCTCGGACAACTCGCTTTCCAGGAAATACGGGTTTGCCAGACACAATTCCCGCCAGTATTTCGCATAGTCGTCGCAGGTCAAGTTCTTCACCTCCCCGGACACTTTGCTGCCCGAAGTAATCGGGAACGTATAGCGGACATCCGGATAAATCCATTTCCCGTGCTGATGGCACGAAGTACAATTCCCGCAGGCGTCGCCGCCACTGCGGTGATGGCAATTCAGATATTGCAGGAAGGCCTGTGCCAGAACCAGGGCGCCGCACCCCTCGTTTTCTTCCATCAGGATGGCATGGGGCACCCGGCCTGAGTCGGCCATTCCGACAAAGGCCTGCTTGATCTGTTCATTTCCGACAATATCCGCAAACATGGCTTCCAATCGTTAATTCCGGCGTTTTCCAACAAACCGGGCCAGCGAGACGAGGGCATCCCGGGCCGTGCCGGGAGCAAGGATGGAAAGGGCGTCTTCCGCCCGGGCGATATAGTCCTCCAGGCAAGACGCGGCATAGGCCAGCCCATTGCATTCCCGGACGAACGAAAGAATCTGCTCCTTGTTCTGGGGATGGTCCTGGATCTGCAGCACCTGCCGGCGGATTTCCGCCGCCCTGGCGGCATCGCAGCCGTTCAGCGCACCCAGAAGCGGCAGGGTGATTTTCTGCTCTTCCAAATCCTGGCAGACAGGTTTCCCCATCTGCACCCCGCCCTCGTAATCCAGCATGTCATCCCGGATCTGGAAGGCGATTCCGAGGTGGCAGGCATAAGAGCGGACCGCTTCTTTCTGGTCCGGCGCCGCACCGACCGAGATGGCGGCAGACAGGGCGGAGGCTTCGAACAAGGATGCCGTCTTATTGAAGATAATCCTGTAATAGTCTGTTTCAGAAGTGTCTCCGGAATCCGCTTTCTGCAACTGGAGCATCTCGCCCTCAGCAAGGTCGCTCAACGTCTTCGCGAAAATGCGGATGACTTGTTCCGGAGAGTGCGCGGCCTGCAGGATCCTGTCCATGGCCTTGACCAGCCAGTAATCTCCGAGCAAGACAGAAGCCCGTCCGCCCAACAAGGACATGACCGTCGGGATTCCGCGGCGGCTGGCACTGCCATCGGCGACATCGTCGTGCAGCAAGGTCGCATTGTGCAGCAACTCTGCAGCGCAGGCATACAGATACGTATCCCGCGGCAAGTCCTCCCCGCCGGAAAGCGCCCGGGCGATCAGCAAGGCCATCATCGGGCGGATGTGCTTGCCGGGATGCGAAAGGATCGAATCATTGGTGGAGTTCAACAAGTCGATATCGCTCTGCAGCGACTCCCGCATCAGGGAAAGGGCCACCTGCAAATCTGCCGAGATATACTCCTGTATCTGCTTAAAATCCATTTACTCAAACTTCAATCTTACTCAATTCCCGGGACAACTCCTCCGTCGTAGTGACAAAGGTGACAAGGGCTGCGTCTTCCGGCGTCATCATCCCCGTGGCGACATAATGGTCCAGGAGCTCCCGGTAGGGCCGGTAGAACCCGTCCAGGTCCAGGACGAGGATCTTCCCACTGTATTGGCCGAGTTTGGCCAGGACATGGGTCTCGACCAACTCGTCCATCGTTCCGATCCCGCCCGGCAACGCGATGGCTACGCAAGTCCCTTCGCGCATCCGCTCCTTCCGAACGGCCATGGTTTCCACCCATTCCAGATTCGTAAGACGGTCATACACAAATTCTTCCATAAATCGAGGAAGCACACCCCAATGCGGGACTCCCAGCCGGTGAGCCTCCTCTGCGATCACGCCCATCGTGCCTTTGACAGCACCGCCGGAAACAAGGGTATATCCATGCAAACAAGCTGCACGGACCACTTCACGTGCAGCTTGATTGTATTTGGGATCTATGGATGAACTGGCAGAGCAGAAAACAACTGCCCTTTTCTCCTTATCCATCAGACTCTTAGAAGAAGAACGCCAACGAGAAGATAATTCCGTTGAAATTGTTTCCGTCCTTGAAGGCATTCTTCACGGTAGAGACGGCATCCGAACCGGAACCGGCCGCACCCATTTCTCCGAAATTCCAGAAATACTTGGCGGAAACCTGAAGCTTCCAGATATCGATACCGGCGCCGACACCCAGACCGTACTCAATCTTCTTGAGGTCGTTCGTGAAGGCAGACCAGTCGTATTTGCCATCGCTGCTCGCCTTACCGCCGATCCGGTAACCCACAAAAGGCTCCGCAAAGGCATACGGACGGAAAGCGACGAGATCCGGACCCCACTGGATCTGGACAGGAACCTCGATGAAACCGGCCTTGGCCTCAAAACCATTGACCACGTCATTGACAGAAGAGTCACCGATCTTGTCCGCAGCGACGCCCTTTACCTGATATTCCAGGGAAGGCTGGATGGCAAAGCCCAGTCCAATCGGCAATTCAGCCGTCAGACCCGCATGATAAAGAAACAGAGATTTCGCATCCACATTCTTCAAGGTAGAGGAGGAGCTGGTGATACCTCCGATGATACCGAAACGGGGGCCGTCATAGACCTGCGCCGACGCATTCACGGTACCCATCAAAGCGGCGATAATAGCGATGCCGCTGATAATCAAACGTTTCATAGATAGATAAATAAGATTTTTCGTAAATACGGGAAACTACAACATGCTTTCAATCCGACGGACGATTTCCTCTGCCGCGACAACACCGACAGTCCTGTCGACGACTTTTCCGTCTTTGAAGTAGAGCAGTGTGGGGATGTTGCGGATACCATACTGCATCGCGATATCCTCACATTCGTCCACGTTGCATTTGACAATGTCCGCCTTGTCCGCATACTGGGCACCGACCTCTTCCACGACCGGAGCCAGGACACGGCACGGGCCGCACCATGTCGCCCAGAAATCGACAACCACCGGCTTGGAGGAAGCGATGATTCCGGCGAAGTTTTCATTTGTTGCTGTAATAGCCATCTTTCTAATTCATTTTAAGTTAACACGGCATCACCCCGATGCCGGGAACAAGTTCAATCAAAAAGTGTTCCCTTGCGCAAATGTAATAAATCTGCGGCAGGATTGCAAGGAGATGATCAATAGGCCGCCTCAATTGTCCAGGCATAGGCGCGCAGGCCCAGGTCCGGATAGGCTTCATCCTTGGCCCGGACTTTTTCCAGGATGGCGGCCAGCTTGTCATCCTCCACCGCCGTAAAAACAGCGTGGTTCTGGACCGGCCAGGCATGCGAACCCAAATGCGGCTCCCCTTCCAGGCTGCCCCGGCCGCCGATATCCGTCCAGAGCGTATACCCCCGCTGCCCGCATTCCGCGAGCAACTGGACGATCTCTTCATTGTAAGCCTGGTTGTATGCGATGAATACTGCTTTCATAACCTATGCATTATCAAGTTTCCGTACCGCGCGCGCTGCTTTCCGGGCACCCCTGCGGGCAGCCCGCTCGGACAGGGCGCAGTACAACGTAGGAATAATCACCAGTGTAATGAGCGTGGAGACAGACAGACCCCAGGCCACCGTGGTACCCAGGCCGTTCCACATCTCGGAACCTTCCCCGTGGCCGAGGGCCATCGGGACCATGCCGAGGACTGTCGTCAACGTGGTCATGAGAATCGGGCGGAGACGGCTTTTGGCTGCCGTCACGGAGGCATCCCGCACATTCATACCCCTCTCCTGGCACAGGATCGTATAGTCTATCAACACGATACCGTTTTTCACCACGATACCCAACAGGATGATGATACCGATCATCGACATCACACCGACCGCCATGCCGTGCGCCATGTTGCCCAAGGCCACACCGACAAAGGCAAACGGGATAGAGAACATGATGACGAACGGGCCGAGGAACGACTCGAACTGTGACGCCATCACCATGTAAACCAGGATAATGATCAGCAAGATCAACAGAATCAGGTCCCCGAACATTTCCTGCTGATCCTCGTAGTCT
>CADBPH010000376.1 GCA_902796455.1 uncultured Bacteroidia bacterium | reverse complement strand
ATGCTGGCGCTTTCTTCCTGCGACGCTGTGTTGGAACAGGAATCGCCTTCTTCATTCGACGATGCCACGATGTATTCGAATTACACGCTTGCGGAACAGACCATCTTCTCGATCCATATCGCGATGGGCGAGCAGAACAGCTACCGGGGCCGGTTCCTTCCCTGGTATGGCTACAATACCGATATCGAGTGGTATAACTCTCCGAAGGAGAATGACTTGGCTAAAACGGCCATCGCCGCTTACGATATCCGTGTGAACAACGACCAGATGAATGCCACCAACAACCCCTTCGCAGACCTGTACAGCGGCGTCGAGCGGGCGAATCTCGCCATCGAAGGACTCCGTAAATATGGGAATGTGGAGACGGATTCGGATATGGCCTATCTCCTGGGCGAAGCCCTGACGCTGCGTGCAATGTTGTATTATGACCTGACGAAGGCCTGGGGTGATGTTCCGGCTCGTTTTACATCCCTTACTTCCGAGACCTTGTTCGTCCCGAAGTCCAGCCGGGACGTAATCTACAAGCAGATTCTCGCCGACCTGGATGAGGCGGTCGGTTACCTGCCGTATCCGGGCGCTTCCAGTGTCACTTCTTCGACCGACCGGGTCAACAAGGTCTTCGCAGAGGGCCTGTATGCCCGTATCGCCCTGATGGCCTCCGGCTATGCCATCCGCCCCGAAGACGGGAAAGAGGGTACCGGCGACCTGGGTACGGTTCGCCTTTCCAGCGATCCCGAGTTGAAGAAAGATGTCCTCTATCCCAAGGCCCTCGCGTATTTGAAAGATGCCATCGCTTCCGGAACCTGTTCCCTGGTCCCCGATTATGAAGAACTCTGGCGTTCTTTCAATGCAATGGACCTGACCGCCGGCAAGGAATTCATTTTCAATATTCCCTTCGGTGCGACCGAGAACAAGGCCCGTGGCCGTTGGAACTATACTTTCGCCGTCAAGAACGACGGTGGTACCATCTTCGGCTATACGTACAGCCAGGGTGGCCAGGCCGGCCCGACACCGAACTTCTGGTTCAAGTATGACGCTCGCGACACCCGTCGGGATATCACCTGTGTCAACTGGCTTTCCAACAAGAACGGTCTCGCCCTGGCGGGTATCAACAACTGGTACTTCGGCAAGTTCCGTTTCGACTGGATGACGAAATTCCCGTACAACGGCCAGAATGACGACGGTATCAAGCCGGTGGTCATGCGTTATGCCGATGTGCTGCTGATGGCGGCGGAGATTGCCAATGAACTGGGAGAGACGACCTATGCCAAGAATTGCCTGAAAGCCGTCCGTGAACGCGCGTTCAAGGGCAATGAGGGCGTGGCGGATGCCTATGTGGACGCCCTTTCCGGCAAGGATGCGATCTTCGAGGCGATCGCCGATGAACGCGCCCTCGAATTCTGCGGCGAATTCCTCCGTAAGGCGGACCTGATCCGCTGGAACCGGCTCTATTCCTCGCTGGAAGCGGAAAAACGCGATCTGACCAATCTGGCGAATCTCACCGGTGACTATGCGAATCTGACCGGAGACGTCTGGTGGAGACTTTCCGAAGACGCTTCTTCCCTGCAGCTCTACGGCCTGGGCCCGGATGAAACCGCAGCTCCGGAAGGTGCGGGCTGGGAAAAGGAACCCGGTTACGTCAGCGCTTCCAAGTTGAAAGAAACGGCGATCAACCTGCTGTATTCCCAGCCGGATGAGGCTTCCCTGAACCGGCGCCAGTTCTGGCCGATCTTCCAGTATATCCTGGACAACAGCCAGCAGACGCTGGTCAATGACTATGATTATTAGCACATCCATTGGTACCATGAAGAGTAATAAATTATTCCATCAGATATTGATTGCGCTCGCCCTTGTGGCCGGCCTGTCCTTCACGGGATGTCAGCAGGCTGCCTTCGAGGAGATTACCGAGCTGAACCTTTCACGCTGTCTGGAACCGATGAACCTGAAAGCCCGGGTCAACAATTCCCTGGGAGATGTCGTCACATTCTCGTGGGATGTCACCAAGGATGCGGAGTCCTATCTCCTCTCCATCTATACAGATGAGGGCCTGACCCAGAAGTATCTCAGTGAAACCGTCGCTCCGGGTTCTGTCCCTTACCAGAAGAAACTGGATGCGGACCAGACCTACTACTTTACTGTCCAAGCCATGGCTGAGGGCAAGGCCGAATCCAAGGTCGCTGTCTGCTCCACTTCTGTCAAGACGTTTGCGGTCAAGGACAATCTGTTCATGAAAGTCACCGCGCGCAGTGCGACGTCCGTTTCCCTCGCTTGGTCAACAGAGGTTTCCGATTATCAGGAAGTTGACAGGATTGAATATGGCGCTCCCGGTTCGGATGAGATGGGGAAGAAGACCCTCTCCGCTTCCGAAATCGCTGCCGGTGCGGCCACGGTGGACGGACTGACGGCTTCGACCGATTACGAGTTTATCCTCTTTTTCAAGAGCGCCAGCCGCGGCATGGTGAATGCCTGGACGACTCCGGACGTCAGCGGGTTTACCCCCGTTTCCAGCCTGGATGCCCTCCTGAATGCCATGAAGACCCCCGGCGCCAAGATTCTCCTGAAAATGGACGGATCCCCGTATGAGATCGAGTCACTGGAAATTGCCGGAGGCTTCTCCATCATCGGAGAGGGAGAAGCGGACGGTACCATGCCTGTCCTGCAGGGAGAACTGTCCTTCGCGGATACCTGGGCCGGAGGCAACGACCTGTATTTCGAAGGCGTCGAGTTCAACGGCAGCCCGACTGCTGCGAGTCCTTCCGGCTTCGGCTTTGCGATCCAGAACAAGAACGGCGGTACCGTCGATAACAAGGAAATCGGCAATATCACCTACAAGAACTGCGTCATTACCAACTACACCAAAGGTTTGATATATGAGTGGGGCAAGCCGATGGTTCTCGGGAACATTACCTATGAGAGCTGCGACATCACCAATATCAACCCGGACGGTACGGTGGGCGGTGACTGCTTCGACCTGCGTCAGGCTTCTACGCTCAAGACCCTCTCTTTCGTGGACAATACAATCTGGCAGGGGATGCGTACCTTCATCCGGATTGATGCCGCGACAGTCGGTGGGCTTGTATTCGATAACAACACGGTGCAGAACCT
>CADBPH010000375.1 GCA_902796455.1 uncultured Bacteroidia bacterium | reverse complement strand
GATTTTGTCCGCTTTCTTGGAAATGTTCACGTCCCGGATGATCCGGGAGATATCTTTCCCGAAATACTCCGTCCCTTCGGCGACAGACTCGATGGCCAGGCAGAGTTCTTCCGGCTGGATCATTTTGCTGACAAAGCCATCCACGCCGATATCGGTCAGGGTCACGATGTTGTCCTCATCCGTTTCTGCGGACAGGACCAGGATGCGCAGCGGCGCATGTTCGGCCCGGAGCCGGCGGGCAATGTCGATCCCGCTTCCGGCTGAAAGGGAAATGTCCAGCAGGAGAACGTCGATTCCGACCTGCGGGTACTGGGCGAAGAAGGAGCCCGGCGAATCCGCCTCGCCGACTACGGCAAAATGGCCCGGGACAGCACCCAGGGATAATTTGAGGCCGGTGCGGATGAGCGGATGGTCTTCGACGAGAAAAACGCGGATGGGATATCTCATGATATTTCGGAGAAGTAATGAATTAACAACCTTTTATTTCAAAACGGAAAACACTTCCTTTCCCTTCTTCGCTTTCCCATTCCAGGTGGCTTCCCGCGATTTCCAGCATCTCCTTGCAGATGATCAGTCCCAGCCCGCTGCCTTTCTCACCGGCGGTGCCCGAGGCGGGATGGTCGTTTGACAGGGAGAACAGCTTTTCTTTCACGTGCTCCGGCATTCCGATGCCTTCGTCCCGGATTTCGATGCAGACATGGCCGTTTTTCCGGACTTGCGAGCGGATGTGGACGGTACTGCCTTTATGGGAAAACTTGATGGCGTTGCTGACCAGGTTCCGGATGACGGTGGAGGTAATCAACCGGTCTGCTTCCACGAACAATTCGCCCGGAACCTCAATGGAGGGGGTGATCTCCTTCAGTTTCATCTGCTCCTCCAGCGGGTGGAGGGTATCGATGATTTCCGGCCGCAATTCGAAGCGCGCCGGCGAGCAGGTGATTTTTCCCGTCGTGAGCTGCGACCAGTTGAGAATGCCCTGCAGCATGTCCAGCATGGATTCCGACGAGTCGGAAAGGGAACCGATTTGCTCGCGGACCATTTCTGCCGGCAGGGCGTCATAGTTGTCGGCGATGGTTTGGAAGAGCCGGTTCTGGGCTATGACCGGATTCTTCAGGTCATGGGACAGGAGCGACAGGAACTTGCTGTTGACGGAATTCCGTTCCGCGAGTTCGCGCCCCCTTCTGCGGCGCAGGTTCACCAGCCGCAACAGCAGGAAAACCAGCAGGCCGAGCGCCGCAAGGAGCGGAATCATAATCAGCCGGATCTGCCGGTTCGCCCGTTTTTCCGCTTCGAAATCCTGCAAGGCCTTATTGACTCTCTCCCGGTTCTTCTCCTGCTCGAAGCGGATGCGGTTGCTGGCGGCAATCTGGTCCGCTCCCAGGGCTTCGATGGAATCCAGGAGGGCCAAGCAGGCCCGGCTCTCTTCCAGCGCGCTCCGCCAGTCGCCCTGCCGGGCATATAAATCCGCCCGCATTTGCCGGACGCGCCGCTCCATGTTGGGCTGGCGGATTCCCTTGAGGTCCGTTTCGGCATCCTGGAGATAGCGCCGGGCATCTTCGAATTCCCCGCCCGCAAGATACAGTTGACTCAGCGCGAGACACGTGGTGATCCGGTTGGGCGAAGGGGCCCCCGGATGAAAGATGGTATAGGCATTCAGGTAGGCTTCTTTGGCCTTGGCAGTCTGTCCATTCTGGGTGAACAGGTGCCCCAACCGGTTGAAACAGATTCCGATACCTTCATTCGCCCCTGCCTTGATATTGTGCTCGAGCGCCCGGCTGTACATGATCTCCGCGGAATCTGCGGCCCCGCGTTGTTCGTAAAGAAGTCCGATGGAAGACCAGTTCATGGCCATCCCTTCTTCGTCTCGGAGATTCCGGTCCAGCAGGAGGGATTCCCGCAGGTAGGATTCCGCCTCTTGCGATTTGCCCAGATACTGATATATGAGGCCGAGGGAATTGAGGATGTGCGAGCGGAGCAGGATCAACTTGGGGGAGTTTTTGTCCGGAGCGACTGCCAGGATACCCATGGCGTCGAAAAGGACTTCGGCTGCATTGGAATAGGCTCCGATCCGCCGACAGGCTGTCGCGAGGTCAAGCAGGTTGTTCACCCTTTCTTCAACCGTCCCGCTCTCGGCGAGGGGAGGGATCGCATACATGAAGGAATGGATCGCATCGATGTAGTTGCGGTCTTGCCGGTAAATGCCTCCCAATTCCCGGAGGGTCAGCGCCGCAGCGAGGCTGTCTCCTCCCCGGCGATATTCCCCGAGCATGGCATGCAGGCGGGCGGGATCCTTTTGGGCGCTTTGCAGGGCGGCGGCAATCTCCTCGCGGGAAAGGAGGGCGATTCCCGGAGCCGCCTTTCTGCCGCAGGAGACAGCCAGAAGGCATAAAAGGAGGAGATGAAGCAGCCTCGAATGCATGGTCCTGTCCGTTGCGGCCGGGTTACCGCGCCATCACATATTTGTGGAGCGTGGTGCGGACGGCGCCCGTCCCGGCAAACAATTCCTTGACCATCTGTTCAATCTGTCCGCCAAGCCCGGCTTCATACAGGTCGAGCCCGAAAATGTCCTGGCGGCTGTAGAGTTCGTGCAGGCAGGAATAATCTTGCTCCATCCTGCCCACCTGCAGGGGTTCGACGATGGCTTGCAACTGGGTCAGCAACGGATCCGGTGAAGGCTCGAAGGGCGTCCCGTCATCGCGGATCCCCTTCAGGTAACGGGCATAGCCGGCCAGGGTGAGGGGAATGAGCACCAGGTTGGACAGGTCCAGCCCTCTTTCAATGTATTTCTTGATGGTCTCTCCGAAGCGGATGGACAGTTTGTGCGAGGTGTCCATGGCGATCCGCTGCGGCGCGTCGGGCATGAACGGATTGGGCAGACGCCGGTTGATGACGGCGCCGATGAACTCGTACGGGTTCAGAACGCCCGGGTCGGTGACGACCGGCATGGCCTCGATATAACCGATCTTCTGGATGAAAGCCCGCAGGTCCGGATCGGCCATCTCGGCGGATATCAATGTATAGCCGAGCAGGCAGCCATAGATGGACATGGCGGTGTGAAGGGGATTCAGGCAGGTCGTGACTTTCATGGTCTCGACCTTGTCGACAGTCTCCCGGGTGGTGAACAGCGCTCCGCCCGCTTCGAGCGGCGGACGGCCGTTGGTGTAGTGGTCCTCGATGACCAGGTATTGCACCTCCTCGGCATTGACATAGGGCGCCGTGAATGTATGACGCTCTGTCTCAATGAAGTCGTTGTCTTCGAAACCGTCGCTGGCCAGCATTTCCCGGACCATCCCGTGGGGCCTGGGCGTAATCTTGTCAATCATCGACCACGGGAATGAGATCAGGCTGCCGTCTTCCAGGTATTCCAGGAAAGCGGCAGGGGCCAGTCCGTCTTTCACCCAGCGGTTGGCATAGGCGAATACCCCGGCTTTCACCTTGTCTCCGTTGTGGGAGCAATTATCCATGCTCTGCAGCGTCAGCGGCAGTTTTCCGGCGGCGAAACGGTCCAGCAACAGGGCGCAGACTTTCCCCATGGCGAATACCGGCTGCAGGCCCCTGGCGAGGTCTGCCTCATTGTAGCCGTATCCTTTTTCGGTGATGGTGAACGAGACCATCTGCAGGGAGGGTTTGCGGAAGATTTCCCGCAGGCGCTGCCAATCTGCGAAGGGGTAGTCCGCCTTCAGGACTTCCGTCACCGAGGCGATGACTGTTTTTTCGACAGTCCCTGTGGATTGCAGGCTCACCAGGAGCGAGAGGTTGTCGTGGGGGGTATATACTTTATCAACTACCTCGAAATC
>CADBPH010000374.1 GCA_902796455.1 uncultured Bacteroidia bacterium | reverse complement strand
TCCCTTTTCCCGTTTTCCCTCCCTCGGGGAGTGAAAAGCTGTCGGCCTTTACAGGCCTCCCTAATAAGGTATTTCGCTGATGCGAAGCTTAATGGACAAATATAAAAAATCTTTGAAGACGATGAAACGACTTGGGTTTGTTTTGTTGCTGCTGAGTGTAACCGTCAGCAGCTTCGGGCAGCGTATTTACAAGGATGTTTCCTACCGTTCCAATATCCTGGATCCTTATGCGGTAGGCCGCTGCAAAGCAGATATTTATTGCCCGGCCGGGGCGACGGATTGTCCCGTTGTCGTCTGGTTCCACGGGGGAGGACTGACCGGTGGGAACAAAAGCATTCCGGCCCGTCTGGAGGACAGCGGGCTCATCGTCGTGGCCGTGAATTACCGCTTGATGCCGAAAGTCCAGATTACCACGTGCATAGACGATGCCGCGGCGGCCGTTGCCTGGACGTTCCGGAACATAGAAAAGTATGGCGGCAATCCGGAAAAAATCTTCGTTGCCGGCCATTCGGCGGGGGGATACCTGACGGCCATGATCGGGTTGGACAAACACTACCTCGCCGAGTATAATATTGATGCAGACAAGATTAAAGCCCTGGTCCCTTTCAGCGGCCAGGCGATTACGCATTTCGCCCACCGGAAACAGCAGGGGATCGAGGCACTCCAGCCGGTAATCGACCAGTACGCTCCGCTGTACCATGTACGGCCCGATGCGCCGCCGATCGTCATCGTCTCCGGCGACCGGGAATTGGAAATGAACGGCCGGTATGAGGAGAATGCCTACTTCTGGCGGATGCTGAAATTATGCGGTCATCCGGACGTATCCCTCTATGAACTGGACGGTTATGACCATGGCTCTATGGCGGAACCGGCCTTTTATCTCCTCAAAAAGACCATACAACGGCTTATCCCTTCCTGGAAAGGGAATAAGAAATAACGCTTCTTTTCTGGCCGCCTGTTACAGCCCGGCGCTGCAGAGGAAGCCGCCGTCAACCGGCACGGTGATGCCGGTCACGAAGCCGGCTGCCTGGTCGTCGACCAGCCAGTTCACGCAGCCCAGCAGCTCTTCCGCCTGTCCGAAGCGGTGCATCGGCGTGTTGTAGTTGATGTGCTCTCCGCGGGAGGTCAGGCCTCCGTCGGGCGTCATCAGGATCTTCCGGCTCCGGTCGTTCACGAAGAATCCCGGGGCAACGGCATTGACCCGGATTCCGGCCGGGGCGAGATAGGCGGCAATCCACTGGGTCCAGTTGCTGATAGCGGCCTTGGCGCAGGCATAAGCGGGGACGCGGGACAGCGGACGATAGGTGTTCATGGACGCGAAATTGACGATCGCGCCATGACCTTCTGCGATCATATCCTCTGCGAAAACCCGCGTCGGGATGACTGTACCCATGATATTGGTGTCGATCACATCCCGGAAGCGGCCCATGTCCAGGTCGAAGAATCCGCGCCCTGCATGCCCTTCCTCCAGTTCTGCCGGATCGAACTCATTCATCGTAGTGACCGCGTCGCTCTGGTTTCCTCCGGCGCCGTTGATCAGAATGGTGCACCGGCCATATTTTGCGTTCACCTCAGCCCGGACTTCCTTCATCCTCGCTTCGTCTTTGACGTCTGCGGTAATGATCAGGCAATCAAATCCTTCCTTGTGAATTTTATCAGCAGTCGCCTGCAATTTCTCCATCGTTCGACCGACGAGGACGACATTCCAGCCCTTCTTCGCGAAGTCAACGGCAATCGGGCCGCAGAGCGTTCCGCCGGCACCGGTAACGACAACAGTTTCTTTCTTATTCATAGATCCATTTTTCAGCATTTGCATAACAAATATTCTCCACGATGGTCCCGAGCAGTACGGGATCTTTGGGCAGAAGCCCTTTGTCTACTTTCTTTCCAAGATAGTTGCACAGAATCCGGCGGAAGTATTCATGCCGGGAGAAGGAGAGCACATTCCGCGAATCCGTAGTCATTCCGATGGCCTGTGACAGCAGCGAATAGCTGGAGAGCACTTCCAGATTCTCCTCGATGCCGGCTTGATGGTCATTGAACCACCATGCCGGGCCGAATTTGATCTTCTGTACGCCGCTCTCCGAAAAGGATCCTGTCATCGTCGCCAGCGGGGCATTGTCCGCCGGATTGAGCGTGTACAGGATGACCTTGGGCATCTGGCCGTCCGCATCGACCGCGTCGAGAAAATCGCAGATGCTCCGGATATCGCATCCGGACCCGGGGCACGCGAATCCTCCGGCTGCGCCCGCCGTGGCACGGAGACGCGAACTGGTCCACCGCTCAGCGCCGATGTGCAGCTGCATGACCCAGCCCCTGCGGGCATATTCCCGGGCCAGCCATTCCAGGATAAACGATTTCAGTTCAATGGATTCCAGGATGTTCAGCGATCCCAGCCGTCCGAACAGGCCGGCGGCCCGTTCCTTCCCGGTCTTCTTGAATGCGAAGCCGTTGTCGAGGGCATGATCCGACAGCTTGCATCCGTTTTCCCCGAAAGCGTCCAGCCGCTTCGAAACGGCATCCAGGAACGCCTCCAGCGAGTTGTCGGCAGCCTGCAGCCGTTCCATCCAGGAAGGCTGGAATCCGATGATGGAATCGCCTCTGAGCGAAGGTGTTACATTGATTCCGGAAACCTCCGTCGCTTTCTTGTGCAGCCGGACGTCATCCAGCAAGTCGTCCGATGTGCTCGCCCGGGTGACGTGCACTTTTTTCAGGAGGGAGTTGATGGTGAAGTCTTCTTTCTGCAAGAGGGCGTTGCAATGGTCCCAGAGTTCCCCGGCGCTGACATGCTCCTCCCAGAGGTCCAGTCCGAAGAATCGTTTCATCTCCAGGAAGGACCAGTGATAGAGCGGATTGCAGATCAGTTGCGGCAAGACGCCGTACCAGGCGTCCAGTTTTTCCCTGGGGGAGGCGTCCCCGGAGATCACCCGTTCGGGAAGCCCCATCAGCCGCATCGCCCGATGCTTGTACGGATCGGAGCAAACCCATAGGGTACCGATGTCGGGGTATTGCCGGTTCTCGCAGATATCCTTGATAGGCAGATGATTATGGAAATCGACGATTGGGCAGGACTCCGCATGGCCATGGTACAGTTCCCTGGCGAAGTCTCCTTCCAGCAGGAAGTCGCCGGAAGGATCCGTATTAAGCGTTTTCAGACGGTTGCTCATTGGATTTTGTTTTACGGTGTGTCATTAACCAGAGAACAGCGGCTCCGACCAGGCAGATGGCTCCGGCGATGAAGCTGTACAGGCCGCCTTTCGTGCTGAATGTCGGGATACTCATGCCGCAGAACAGGACGCCTGCCACGACCAGGGAGAAGATGAACAGCGCACCCATGACCCGTTTGTATTCGGGAGAAATGACCGGCTTGTCGCTTTCCTGGATCGGCGTAGTGAGTTGCTTGAAGAAAGCGTCCACTTCCTTCTCTTTTTCTTCGTCCCGCTTCTTATAGGGGAAGTAATAGATAATCAAGCAGATAATGATCTCGATCAGGGTCCCTGCCTCCCAGGAAATGGAAGGGATCAGGTTGATGACGACCCCGAAGGCGACGCCTCCGAGAATCGTCAGCATGGCCGCCGGGCCGCCGGGCCGTTTGGACAGGATGCCCAGGATCAGCGGAATCCCCAGCGGGATGGCCATGATGCCGGTGAACAGCTTGTTCGCCTCGAACGCCCCTCCCATGCCTTGGATCAGGATGGCGCCCCCGATCATGACCAGACCGATGAACAGCGTGGCCCACCGGGCGACTTTCAGCGTCTGCCTGTCCGACGCATCCGGATTGAAGAGGCGCAGGTAGATATCGTGCGTGACGACGCCGGACATGACATTGTATTCGGCGTTGAGAGAGGACATCGTGGCTGCGAACATGGAGGAGAACAGGATTCCCATGATTCCCACGGGCAGCAATTTGACGGAGAGGGCGACATAGGACATTTCCGGATTGTCGATGCCGGGAACGATCATCGGGCCGGCAACGGCGGGAAGCAGGAATACGGGCGTGAAAATCAGGAACAGAAGGCCGGTATAAATCCCGGTTTTCCGGGCTGATGCTTCATCCTTGACACAATAGAATTTCTGGATGAACGTCCAGTTTTCATTGTATTTGATGATGGTCATGATGCAATAGACCGACAGCCAGAAGGGAGCGCCCTTCGGACCGTTGAACCAGTTCAGGTGGTCCGGCATCGCCTCGGCCATTCCGGCAAAACCGCCTGCTGCGGACAGGGACAGCGGAAGGAGGACGAGCGTGATGAGGATGAGGATGATGAACTGGATCGTGCTCATGATCGTTACGGACCAGATTCCGCCGAACAGGTTGAACAGGGTGACAATCAGGCCCGCCAGCAGGATGGACATATTCAGGGAAAGGGGCGTCACGGCCGTGATGAATACGCCGATCGCATAGAGCCGGACCATGTTGTCCAGGAACCGCATGACCAGTCCGACCCAGCTCATGGTTTCACGGACAGAGATGTTGTACCGTGTCTCCAGGTATTCCATCGGGGTCGTCAGGCCGGTTCTCCGCCACCGTCCGGCGAGGAAAATGCCGCCCAGGATGCAGGCCGGGACGGTGCACCAGAACACGGTGATGGAGACAAGCCCGTATTCATAGGCGATGCCAGCATATGCGACGAAAACAAACGTACTGAACAGGCCCATGAAGTTGGTTATGGTCGCCATGACCCATGGGATGGTCCCGTTGCCTTTGAAGTAAGATCCGGAATCTTTTACCAGCCAGCCGAACAGCACGCCTACAACCGCCATCAGGAGGATGTAGATGAGGACGGCCACATAATCGAGTCCCGCTAAAGAGAATGTCATAGTGTTTTAATAATCAATTTCCAGGGCATCCAGGATGCCTTTAATGTAACCGGTTCCGAACAGCGTCCCGTTCATGGAGTAGCTCGGACGGTCGTTGTCTTCTCCGGCCATGGTGGGGACATGGTCGGAACGGATGATGCCGTCGAAACCTTCGTCACGGTACACCCGGAGCATGTGCGCCATGTCCGTCGGCCCGTTGTCGTGGAAGGTTTCATGAAAATGCTGCGCGTTGCCGGCGACATCGCGCAGGTGCACGAAAAACACCCGTTCGTGCCAGCGGTGGAAGACGGCGGGGATGTCGGCGCCCATGGTCCGGTAAGTCCCCTGGCAGAAGGTCAGGCCGTGGGACGGGCTGTCGCTCAGGGACAGGGCCATGTCGATGGCCTCCGGGCTGATGAAGAACCGTCCTACGCCTTCGACGGAAGGCACAGGCGGGTCGTCGGGGTGCAACCCCATCCGTACGCCGGCCGCTTCCGCTGCGGGCATCACCTCCGAGATGAACCACCGGTAGTTGTCCCATACTTTTTCGGCGCTCACGGGCGCATAGGGCTTGGGCGGCAGGGCGGCCGCAGCCGCGCTGTCGAACCCGGTCACCAGGGCTCCGCCTCTTTCCTTGATATCCTTATGGGTCCGGAACCAGCCGGTCTGCATGAAATTGTAGCACAGCGTACGGATCCCCAGACGCCCCATATTCGCGAGCATCTGGCGGTAATGTTCCGCGTCCTCCTCCCGTCCCGGGAGCCCCAATTTGATGCGTGTCATGTCGAACTGGTCGCCTTCCAGCGCGATCAGATCGAATCCCCGGGAGGCGAAGATGTCCTTCGCCTCCTTCAGGGTATCGAAATCCCAGATCGGTTTCTTGCCGGTCAGTTCCGGTGCGAGTTTCGCGACAGCGTAGCGGATTCCCATCTGGGAGCAGAGGTCCCACCGGATGTCCGGCTTGTCGGAAAAGAACAAATGTGCGAGCTTCATTCTTCTAAATTACACAGATTATTTCAAACTGTCAAAAATCTTCTGAGCCCGCTCATTTATAGCTTTGATGTCGACTTTCCTGCAGTCGCGGTACCAATTCTCCCATTTGCCCGAGCAATACGTTCCGGCAGCCGCATGGATGGCCTCCATCTCGTCCAGGGCCTCCTTCAGGGTCTGCTTGACGCCCTCCCGGTCTCCGGCGGCAAGATACTGCCGGGCCAGGATGAGATCGGCCGTGAATGCCGTGAAATGGTACATCAGCGTGGACGGATAGAC
>CADBPH010000373.1 GCA_902796455.1 uncultured Bacteroidia bacterium | reverse complement strand
GCCTGTGTCAAAGAGGCCTTGGGAACGGCTTCTTTCGGGGCAAGCATCGATTTCGAAACCAAGGATGTCCCGGAGATGCCGGTGTTCGGCAGCTCTTTCCGCGAATTCCGGACGGACTTCCAGCCGCCCCGGGTGGAGATCGACGAGACATACAATCCCTTTGAACCGGCAGGGTCCGGCCCGAAAGAAGCCGCCCCGTCCGGTTCGGCTGCGCCGGCCCATACGGATTACTCGAAATATGTGGACAAGTCACAGGATTACGGAAAGCTGTTCGACCAGTCCGCCCTTCCTTCGAATCCGGTTCTTCTCCTGCAGGGCAAGTATATTCTGGCCCAGGCTGCTTCCGGATTGATGGTGGTCAATATCCGGCGGGCCCGCGAGCGCGTCCTTTTCGACCGGTTCCTGGCGGCATTTACCAAAAACGCCCATGTGAGCCAGGTGTCCCTCTTCCCCGTCCAGGTGATGGTGGGGGTGGAAAACCGATTGGTTTTCGATGAACATGCGGACTTGCTTGCGTCACTGGGCTTCGACATCACGCCTTTCGGGAATGATACGATTGCCGTGAACGGGGTTCCGGAAGGTTTTTCTACCGAGCCGGTTAAAGTGGAAGGCTTGATGGCCGACATCCTGCTGGCCCTGAATGAGCCGCATGCGGCGCTTCCCGAAATGATGCAGTCGGCCATGGCGGAGAAGTTTGCCCGGATCGGCGCCGCCCGGGGCAAAGGGATGACGTCTGCCCAGGAAGCCCAGCGCCTGGTGGATGCCCTGTTCTCCAGCTCGAACAGCGAGTTTACCAGCAGCGGGCACCGGATCATGACCCTCATCCCCATGGAGGAAATCGACAAGAAATTTTAGACATGCCTTATTACGAGAATTCTAACAGAGGGTTTCTTTCCCAGATTCCGCCGGTTACGCGGAACCTGCTGTTAATCAATATTATCCTCTTCGTTGCCACGTTGGTTAACGAGGAGTTTATGCTGAAGACTTTCGCCCTCTTCTACCCGGCTTCGCCCCTTTTCCGACCCTGGCAGTTGCTGACCCACATGTTCATGCATGGCGGCTGGATGCATATCCTGTTCAACATGTATGCACTGGTGACTTTCGGTTCGATCCTGGAGAATAATATCGGGTCCCGGAAATTCCTGGTCTTTTATTTCGTTTCAGGATTCGGGGCCGTCCTGCTGCATCTCGGTGTAGAGTATCTCCAGGCGCTGTCCTGGTCGAAAGCGGCTGCAGCCGGATCTGTCACGGCCGTTTCTTCCTACCGGGCCATGCTGTCCACGCCGACCGTCGGGGCTTCCGGGGCGATTTACGGCCTCTTGATTGCCTTTGCCATGTTGTATCCGGATGCGGTCCTGACCCTGATCTTCCCGCCGATTCCGATGAAAGCCAAATGGTGGATCCTCATATTCGCCTTCCTGGAATTGGGGCTCGGCGTTTTCGGCTCGACCGACGGCATCGCGCATTTCGCGCATCTGGGTGGAATGGTCTTCGGGGCGCTCCTGATGATATACTGGCGTCGGAAAGGTCGTCTGTTCCAACGGGATAAGTGGATTTGACACATGGCGTCGGGCAAGAAAAGATCGTTTGGCAGCCTGTTTCTCGGCATCACGGCGAGGGCCCTCATGGTCATTGCCGCGTTCTTGCTGGTCCTGAGCTATTTGTCGATGTTTTTCAACCCGGCGAAAGCTTGGATGATGACCCTTTTCGGCCTGTTCTTCCTGCCGCTGCTCCTGTTGAATCTTTTCCTGCTGCTCTGGGCGCTGGTGCGGCGCTCGAAAGCATGTCTCATCCCGCTGGTCGCTTTGATTCCCGCCTGCTTCGTACTGGGGAAATACGTTCAGTTCTCCCGCTCGGAAAATACTCCTTCCGCAGGGGAAGGCGTGCGGATCCTGTCGTACAATGTCGGCCGTTTCGGATTGACGGACCTGGACCGGCGCAGCTGCGCGGATTCTGTCGTCGCCTTTCTCAAACGGCAGGATGCGGATATCATCTGCCTGCAAGAGTTTTTCTTCCGGGACAGCAAATCGCTCCAGGCTTATCTGGAAGACAATTTCAAGGGCTATAATGCTGAGTATTATGTCTATACAACAGATGCCGGCTGCTATGGGAATGTCACGCTGAGCCGTTTCCCGCTGCGGGGGAAAGGGAAGATTGACTTCGATAAAAGTTCCAATCTGACCTTGTACGGCGATTACGACATCGGCGGAAAACGCCTGCGGATTTATAATTGCCATTTCCAAAGCTACAATCTTTCTTTGTCCGGCCTGGTCCGCAATGCCCGTCGCGATTACCGGAAGACCCTCAGCGATACGGAAGAGAAAATGCGGGCTTCCATCCTGCTCCGGCCCCTCCAGGTGGACCAGGTCCTGCAGGATATCGAGGAATGTCCGACCCTGTCGGTCGTGGCCGGTGATTTCAATGACAACCCGGTCTCATACACGTACTACCGGTTATCCCGTGGCCGCCGGGACACTTTCGAAGAAGCCGGGAAAGGCTTCGGGGCGACGTATTCCGCCCTGTGGCCCTTGCTGAGGATCGATTATGTCCTCATTCCGAAGGCCTTCAAGGCCACGGAACATGTTGTGAATCGTTCAGTCAAATGGTCTGACCACTATCCCGTGGCCGCCAAAATCGTTATTCCTGATGGCGAAGAAAACAGTTGATGAAATTCTGGCGGAGGCGTTGGCCGTCCTCCGCAGCGGGGGCGTCCTCCTGTATCCGACCGATACGGTCTGGGGACTGGGCTGTGATGCTACCTGCCCGCAGGCCGTATCGAAGATTTATGCAATCAAACAGCGCTCGGACAGCAAGGCGCTGGTCCTGCTGGCCAGCGACATGGACATGGTCTGCCGGTACGTGAAAGAAGTGCCTTTCATCGCGGACCAGCTGGTCGAAGTCAATGATAAGCCCATGACCCTGATCTATCCTTCCGCGATTTGCGGCAAAGCGCCCGCCCCGGGGGAAGAAGCGGCCGGTGACCGGCATTTCCTGGCATACAATGTCGTGGCCGAGGACGGGTCGGTGGGCATCCGGATCCCCATGGCGGAGTTCTGCCGGAACCTGGCGTATAAATTGGGCCGGCCGATCGTGTCGACTTCCGCCAATGTGTCCGGAGAACCGACGCCGAAGCGCTTCAAGGACATTCCGGAGGAAATTGTCTCGGCGGTCGATTATGTCGTCTCTCCGGCACTGGAGGCCGGTGCGACCGGTGTTTCTTCCCAGATCATCAAAATCGGGATGGACGGAGAGGTCAAGATTATCCGCGCATAGTCATGGAACTGTTTTATGCATCCCGGGTGGACGGTACCCTCTGTTATCTGGACGGAGAGGAGGCGCAGCATTGTGTCCGGGTCCTTCGCCATCGGGAAGGCGACGCGGTTTCCGTGATCGACGGGGCGGGTACCCTGTACCGCTGCGAACTTTCCCATGCCGATCCGAGAGAAGCGCAAGCCCGTATCATTGAATCAATTCCATCCTGGGGAAGCCATCCGTACTACTTGACGCTGGCCGTTTGTCCGACCAAGAATATCGACCGGTATGAGTGGTTCGTGGAAAAGGCGGTGGAGTTGGGGGTCGACCGGATTGTGCCGGTAATCGGGGAACGTTCCGAACGGCGGGTACTCCGCACGGACCGTCTGCGCAAGATCGCCTTGTCGGCGACCAAGCAGTCCTTGAAGGCACAGCTTCCCCAGAT
>CADBPH010000372.1 GCA_902796455.1 uncultured Bacteroidia bacterium | reverse complement strand
CGGTCCGGGGTATACCGGGACGTCACCTGCTCCAGGGAGTCCAGATTCCGCCCCCGATGGTCCCCGTAGCCATAGGCAGCCAAAGGAGCCAATACCGCCAGTATCAACAAGATTCGCTTCATGAGCGCAAAGATAATTATTTCTTGATGAATTCAACCCGGCGGTTCTTGGCACGGCCTTCATCGGTGCTGTTGTCGGCGATGGGTTCGTGGGAGCCTTTGCCGACGGCGGTGAGGCGGTCCGCGGAGATTCCAAGTTCCACCAGGCGGACCACAATGGCCTCAGCCCGCTTCTGGCTCAGCGGATCATTCACGGCATCGGAGCCGGTGTTGTCGCAGTGGCCCTGGACTTCGAATTTGATGGAGGGATCATCCTGCATGATCTTGGCAATGCGGTTGATTTCACCGGTGGATTCGGGCTTAATGGTAGCCTTGCCGGTGTCAAAGGTGATGGCATAGGTTACGATCTTGCCATCGCTGGCGAGGCGGTCGTAGAGCGGCACGGCACCCTTGGCAATACGGACATTCTTGATGAAATAGGTATAGGGATCATCATTGCTGGCCCCGAACCACACGAAAGTCGGCGCCGCCACATTCGGGATATTCGCAACCCGCTGCTCATCGAAATAGACTTTGAGGGCCCTTTTGTTGAAAGAGATGGCCACGTGGTGCCAGGCCTCCGTCTGCAGATCCTTGAGCGGGTATTGTCCGCTTCTCGAATCGTCCGACACCGTTTTCCAGTCATAGTTGAGATGCGTGTTAAAGGTCGCACCGTCACCTTTCCTATTGACGATTTCATGATACATCCGGAAGCCGGATCTGTCCACGGATACCTTGTTGCCGATAGGAAGTTGTGTGGTGAATGTCTGCCAGGCTGCCCAACCGTGTTCCTTTCCGCCGAACTGGGCGTCCCAGGGTTCTTCCTGGCGGATGAAAATGTCATACTCGACAGTGCATTCTTCCGTCAGGTAGGTCTTTCCGTCCGCGAAGAGCGGGGTGATGATCCCGGACTGAGAAATGCAGATGCACTTCTCGCCGTTGATTTCGGTGATCTGAGCCTCTCCCTCCAGGAGATCCCACATAGATGGGAATTCCCCTAACTTTTCGCCCTCCATCGTATCCTCGAAAATGATCTCGTCACCGGAGACGAAGTCGTAGTTGTTCCAGTTGATCTTGGCACTCTGTTTTGCGGAAGCGGATGTTGCACCGTCCGGCTTTTTGGTACCGCACTTTTCGCAGAAGTTGCCGGTATTGCCGGCGTGTCCGCACTTGGGATCCGGGCAGGTCCATGTGCCCTCGGCATTGGCAGTTGACTGAGGCTGGACCGTCTCCTGTTTCTGGTCTTTCTTGTCTTTATTCTTTCCCAGTTTTCCGTTCAGGAGATCATTCACGCCCTGCTCCACTTTGTTGCCTACATTATTCTCTGCAGCGTTCTTGGCACGCTGGCCCAGCCTTTCCAGCACGCTCTGTGCATTCGCACTGGCACACGTGATGGCGATGGCGGTAAGGAGTAATGCGATTCTTTTCATAAGCATTGCTGTTTAATCATTGTTTGCAGAAAGTTTCCGGCTGTGTTGCCTCCGGCAAAGTTCGCTAGTTCCAGCATCTTATAAAACCCCACGTTTATGGGGGTCATGGCGCAAAAAAGCACTGTTTCGCCGAAAAGACAGGGCTAATCTCCCCCGCGGATATGCGCCTGAAACGGATCCATTCAAAGTCCGCCGGGGAGATTCTTTGCAAGGCGATAAACCTTTATTTTGAGTTGTAGTACCCCCAAATAATCAGTATATTCGCACTTACGGAAAACGAGGAGACACTTCTACATAATCCGCAACGCTGAAGAAGGCTGGAGCCGCATCGCATGAGGTACCCACCGGCCATGAAATGAAAATACCGCCTTGTTTTTTCATTTCATGGCAACGCATCGTGACTGGAGCATGTGGCAGAAAGAGGATTCAGGTACACTCGGAAGCGAAACTGGGCAAGTTGTGATTTGATGTAGAAAAAAGCAGTATCTTTGCAGCAGAAAAGACCGAGTTATGGCCGAATCGAATTTCATAGACTATGTGAAGATCTTCTGCGCCAGCGGACATGGCGGAGCCGGATCAGCCCACCTGCACCGGGCGAAATACATCCCCAAAGGCGGCCCGGACGGCGGAGACGGCGGCCGGGGCGGGCACATCATCCTGCGGACCAATCCGCAGATGTGGACCCTCATCCATCTCCGGTACCGCAAATTCATCAAAGCCGAAAACGGAGCGCCGGGCGGAGCCGCCCTCTGCAAAGGCAAACAAGGAGAAGATATCTTCCTGGATATACCGGTAGGGACTGTCGTAAAAGACGGCGAGTCCCAGGAGGTCTTGTTCGAAATGGTGGAGCCCGGTCAGGAACGCATCCTCTGCCAGGGTGGCCGGGGCGGACTGGGCAACAACAATTTCAAGAGCGCCACCAACCAGACGCCCCGCTATGCACAAAGCGGCGAAGAGGGGCAGGAAGGATGGTTCATCCTGGAACTCAAGGTATTGGCTGATGTCGGGCTGGTCGGTTTCCCCAATGCCGGCAAATCCACCCTGCTTGCATCGATCACCTCCGCC
The DNA here is from genome assembly GCA_902796455.1 of uncultured Bacteroidia bacterium. Classification (GTDB taxonomy): domain Bacteria; phylum Bacteroidota; class Bacteroidia; order Bacteroidales; family UBA932; genus Cryptobacteroides. The sequence continues at coordinate 6,115 of CADBPH010000372.1, read as the reverse complement.
AAGCCCAAGATCGCCAACTATGCCTTTACGACGCTGGAGCCGAACCTGGGAATCGTCCGGTATTATGACGACCAGTCTTTCGTCATGGCGGACATCCCCGGCATCATCGAAGGCGCCCACGAAGGGAAAGGCATCGGGCTGCGCTTCCTGCGGCATATCGAGCGGAATTCCGTTCTGCTGTTCATGGTCTCCGCCGAGGAAAAGGACATTGCCAAGGGATATCGGATCCTGCTCGGGGAACTGCGCGAATACAATCCGGAATTATTGGCGAAAGACCGCGTCCTGGCCATTACCAAATGCGACCTGATCGCAGAGAAAGACAAAGCGAAAATCGAGAAGAAGCTGCCGGAAGACCTCCCGCATGTTTTCATCTCTTCCATTACCGGAGAAGGCCTTCCTGAACTGAAAGACCTGCTCTGGGCAGCACTGAACAATTGACCGGAGCATGTGGATTGACTGGTTGCATCAGTGGGATGAAATCCTGACATTGGCCCTGAACCACCTGCATGGCCCATTTTCGGACGCATGCATGATGCTCCTGTCGCGAAAGCAAGTCTGGTTCCCCTTGTACGGGGTCGTCGCCTTTTTCCTGTTCCGGCGGCTCGGATGGCGCAAAGCCCTGCTTGTCATCCTATCCGTCGCCCTGACCACCGTCGCCTGCGACCAGACTTCCAACCTGATCAAAGATTGGGTCGGACGCCTCCGGCCCTGCTACAATTTCAACATGATTTCCGGCGGATTGCACATGCTGGAAGGACGCGGCAACTATTTCGGCTTCTTTTCCGCCCACGCAGCGAACTCCTTCGGCTTCGCCATGTCCACGCTCATGGGGTTCCGCAATGACACCCGGTATCGCTACCGGCACTACGCCTTTCTCATCATGACATGGGCCGCACTGGTCTCCATCAGCCGGGTCTTCGTCGGGAAACACTTTATCGGCGATATTCTCGTCGGGACGTTGATCGGCCTCGGATACGGAGCCTTGTTCGGCTATATCGCCCGACGCATCATAATGAAGGGATTACCTTCTCCATCATTATCCCGCGGGACCCTTTGATCAAGACGACAGCCCCTTCGAGGGGGTGTTCCGCCAAATAGGCGGCCAACGCCTCGGATGAAGGCATCCAGGTATAGGGAGACGTCTCCCCGAAGACCTGTTCCAAGGCTTTCTTGAATTCCTCACCGACGAGATAGACGTCCGGGAAACCGGCGTCCTGCAGCTGCCGGATAACGGCCTCATGCTCGAGGACTGAATCCGTCCCCAATTCCCGCATGTCCCCCAGCATCAGGACTTTCTTCTCATCTTGCATTCCCTTGAAGTTCTCCAGGGCAGCGGCCATGCTGGTCGGATTGGCGTTGTAGGCATCGATTACAAGGCGGTTCCGGCCGGTATCTTGCATCTGGGAACGGTTATTGGCCGGCACATAGGCCTCCACCGCCTGGATGGCATCTTCCAGTTCGACCCCGAAATACAGGCCCACGGCCAACGCTGCCAGGACATTGGCGGCATTGTACGCCCCGACCAGATGGGTCTGGACGCCCAGCAAGGTCTCTTCCTCGGCCTCCGAGCCGGGTGTTTGCGGGACAGCCATGCGCAGGAAAGGATGGGCGGCATCGGAAGGGAGCACGACAGCCCCCCAGTAACCGGCCCCATACGGAATGACAGACAAACCCGGACGGCCGGCTGCCATTTCCACCAAATCCGGATCATCCTGGTTAACGAATACAGCCTTGCCGTGTCCGGCCACATAATCGTACAGCTGCCCCTTCGCCTTTTTCACGCCGTCAAAGGAGCCAAAGCCCAGCAGATGCGCCTTGCCGACATTCGTGATCAGGCCGTAATCCGGTTCGCAGACATCCACCAGCGCGGCGATATCATCCGGATGGCTCGCTCCCATCTCAATGACAGCCAGCTCGGTATCCGCGCCGATCCGGAGCAGGGAAAGCGGCACGCCGATATCGTTGTTCAGGTTCCCCTCCGTCGCCGTCACGCGATACTTGCAGGCGAGGACGGTACGGACCAGTTCTTTCGTGGTCGTCTTCCCGTTCGTTCCAGTCAAGCCAATGACAGTCAGACGTTTCCCATCCACCATGGTATGCTCCCGGTGATAGCGGGCCAGCGCCTTCAAGGTCGTCAGGACATCGTCTACCACGATCAGCCGGGAATCCCCGGCGTTGTCCCCGAAACGGTCCTTGTCATCCACGACGGCATAAGCCGCTCCGCCCTCCAATGCCTTGAGCGCGTAGACATTCCCGTCAAAATTCTCGCCTTTGAGGGCAAAGAACAATTCTCCGCCCGCAATCTTCCGGCTGTCCGTCGAGACCGTGCCACATTGCAGGAAGATCTTATATAAATCGCTGATTTCCATACGATGAATCCCCTATTTTGTTCCTGTACTTCCGAATCCGCCGGTTCCCCGGTCGGTTTCGTCCAAAACCTCCACTTCTTCCCACTCGACCGTCTCATGGCGGGAAACCACCATCTGCGCAATCCGCTCGCCGGGTTCGATGGTAAACGGCTCTTTCGACAGATTGACCAGCAGGGTTTTCAGTTCACCCCGGTAATCGGCGTCAATGGTGCCCGGACTGTTCAGGACGGTGATGCCGTGCTTGACCGCCAACCCGCTGCGTGGCCGGACCTGGCATTCGTATCCGGCAGGAAGGGAGATGAAAATACCTGTAGGGACCAGCATCCGGTCCATCGGTTCGAGAACCACCGGTTCAGGGATATCTGCCCGAAGGTCCATACCGGCAGACAATGGGGTCGCATAGGCAGGCAGGGAATTGGACGACCGGTTGACAATCTTGACTTTCATTTTCGAGAGCGTTTTTTCGTTGTATGCGAAACTTAAGTTTTTTATTTCGGCGCGATTTTATACAGGATGCCGGCAATCAAGGTAAACAGCAGGTTCGGCAGCCAGATGGCCACCCCAGGCGGCAAAGCTCCCGTATAGACGAACATTTCACTGAATCGCATGAACAAGATGTAAGAGAAACTCAGGGCGATGCCGATCGCGAGGTTCCAACCAATCCCGCCCCGTCGTTTGCGGGAGGAAAGAGACACGCCCATAATCGTCAGGATAAAGGCAGAGAACGGAAGGGACAATCGCTTGTGCTGCTCCATCTGCGAATACTTGACATTGGCATCCCCGCGCATGCGCTGTGTTTCGATCAATTCTTTCAATTCCCCGTACGGAAGGTCTTCAACCGTATTTTTCTTGCGGTAGAAATCCGTAATCGTCAGGTTGATCACTGTATCCAGCGAGGCCCCGGTCCGGACATTGTCCACGATGCTTCCTTCGGTATAGTCCCGGATAAAATACTTTTTCAGGTGCCATCCGCCCATCAGGCTATCCCAGGCCGCCGACTCGGCAGACAGCTTGGAAACCATGTGGTTATCCTCGAATTGTTCCAGGGTGAACCGGTACGCTGTATTGTTCCACTTGCTGAAGGACTCGACGAACACGAACTGTCCGGGAGAAATCTGGTAATGCACATTCTGGTCGGCCACCTGCGCCCGCTTTTTCGTATACTGGTATTCGAAGGCGTGCCGGACGGCGTTGGAACTCGGAATGATGAACAAATTCAAGCAGAGTGACAACAAGGCGAGCACCGCGGCGGAAAACAGATACGGACGCATCATCCGGTGGTAACTGATGCCGCAGGACAGGATTGCCACGATCTCGGAATTCGCCGCCATCCGCGACGTGAAGAAAATGACGGAAATGAATACGAACAGTGGGCTGAACATATTCATGAAAAAGGGGACGAAGTTCAGGTAGTAATCGAATACGATCGCCTTCAGGGGTGCCTGCTTAACGACGAAATCATCAATCTTCTCGCTGATGTCGAAGATGATGACGATGCCGATAATCAGCAGGATGGCGATGAAGAAGGTCGACATGAACTTCTTCACAATATACAGATCGAGTTTCTTCGGAGTCAGGTCCATCTTGTCACAGTCTAGTCATCACACGCTTGACGGTCACTTCTTTCCACCGGTTGAAATCCCCCGCTTCGATATGGGCACGGGCCTGCCGGACCAGATCCAGGTAGAACGCCAGGTTGTGTTCGCTGGCGATCATGGCTGCAAACATCTCGCCAGCGATGAAAAGGTGCCGCAGGTAGGCTTTCGAATACATCCGGTCCACGAAGGAGGCCCCGTCGGGATCGATCGGCGAGAAATCGTCCGCCCATTTGCGGTTCCGCATGTTCATGATCCCGTTCCAGGTGAATAACATCCCGTTCCGGCCGTTGCGCGTGGGCATGACGCAGTCGAACATGTCCACACCGCGGGCGATGCCTTCGAGGATGTTGGCGGGGGTGCCGACCCCCATCAGGTACCGGGGCTTGTCCTGCGGAATCATCGGACAGACAACCTCGAGCATTTCGTACATCTTCTCCGTCGGTTCCCCCACGGCCAGGCCGCCGATGGCATATCCGCCCCGGTCGAAGGAAAGGGCATGTTCGGCCGCCTGCCGGCGCAGGTCCGGGTAGACGCAGCCCTGGATGATCGGAAATACCGTCTGCTCATATCCGTACAAAGGTTCGGTCTCGTCGAAATGGCGGAGATAGCGCTCCAGCCACCCCTGGGTCAGGCGCAGGGACTTCGCCGCATAGTCATAGGGCGCATCTCCCGGGCAGCACTCATCCAGGGCCATCATGATGTCCGCCCCGATCATCCGCTGGGTATCCACATTGTTTTCCGGCGTAAAGGTGTGCCGGGATCCGTCGATATGGGACGCGAAGGTGCAGCCGTCCGGTGTCAGTTTCCGGATGGGAGTCAGCGAGAAAACCTGGAAACCGCCGCTGTCCGTCAGGATGGGCCGGTCCCAGGAGATGAACCGGTGCAGGCCACCTGCCTGCCGGAGCGTTTCCAACCCGGGGCGCAGATACAGGTGGTAGGTGTTTCCCAGGATGATTTCAGCCCGGATGTCTTCCTTCAAATCCCTGTGATAGACGCCTTTGACCGAGCCGACAGTCCCGACCGGCATGAAAATCGGCGTATGGATCTGTCCGTGATCGGTCGTGATGACGCCCGTGCGGGCGGCGGAGGAAGGGTCAGAAGCGGTCTGTATGAAATTGAACATCTAATTTCCTTTAATCCGTCAAATTTACGGATTTTTTCATACATTTGTATGAATAGACAAAATAATAACCAAACCTTCATGCAGATGAAAATCAAACCTGTCACCCTCAAGCTCATCTTGATGAATTTCCTGGAGTTCGCCGTCTGGGGCGCATACCTGACCTCTTTGGGACGATATCTGGGACTCATCGGCCTCGGCCCGCAGATCAAATGGTTCTTTGCCATGCAAGGCATCGTTTCCATCTTCATGCCGACCCTGATGGGCATCGTCGCCGACCGCAAAATCCAGGCACAGAAGGTCCTTTCACTCTGCCACGCCCTGGCCGGGGTTTTCATGGTGGCCGCCGGGTTGTATTGCAAAAGCGCCGGGGCTGCCGTCGCCTTCACCCCGCTCTTTGTCCTGTACAGCATCAGCGTCGCATTCTTCATGCCGACGATCGCCATCGCTAACTCCGTCGCTTACAATGCGTTGACAAATGAGGGGATGGATCCGGTCAAGGACTTCCCGCCCATCCGGGTTTTCGGAACGGTCGGGTTCATCTGCAGCATGCTGGTCACGAATTTCTTGAAAATCGACGGCGTCGCCATGCAGGATTCCTACACACAGCTGATCTCCTCCGGTCTCCTGTCCTTCGTCCTCTGCGCCTACGCACTGACGATGCCCGCCTGCCCCGTGAACAAGTCCGCCGGGGATACGACGCTCGCCGAAGCTTTCGGCCTGAAGGCGTTCACCCTGTTCAAGGACCGCCAGTTCGCCATCTTCTTCATCTTTTCCATGCTGCTGGGGGCTTCCCTGCAGATAACGAACGGGTATGCCAACACCTTCCTGGGGTCCTTTGCCTCAGACCCGTCGCTGGCGGACACCTTTGCCGTCAAGAATTCCAATGCCTTGATTTCCATCTCCCAGGCATCGGAGACGCTGTGTATCCTGCTGATCCCGTTCTTCATGAAGCGTTTCGGCATCAAGAAAGTCATGCTCATCGCCATGTTCGCCTGGGTCTTCCGCTTCGCCTTTTTCGGCATGGG
>CADBPH010000371.1 GCA_902796455.1 uncultured Bacteroidia bacterium | reverse complement strand
TTCTTGCCGTCGCCCGTGAACTCGCACCATTGCATGTCGCACGCCATGCCCGGGTAATTCCATGAGGCCACCAGGCACCCCTGCTTCTTGTTTTCTTTCCAGATGTTATCCGGAGCGGCTTTCGGGAAATGATACCTTGCGCCGACCCCGTAGGGCACCAGCAGGTCCATCGTTTCCGTATCCAGACGCGGATCGTTCACAAAAGGACCGTGCATGACCAGGGCGACATACCCTTCCTCCCGGTTCGTCAGCGACGGAATAATCTGGAGGCCATCCTTGGAGGGAATATAGGAGATCGTCACATCCACGGCTTTGCCGCCGGCGTTCTCATAAACGACATCCACGGCTTTTCCCTTGCGGACAATCCGGGTGGGATCCCCGACTTTGGAAGAATGGATTGTCACTTGGGTCCGGGACGTATCCAGGGATTCCAGCTGGACGGACCAATCGGCCGTCAGATCCGGTTCGTAGGGCTTTGCGCACGAGGCGGCCAGGAATGCCGTCAGCGCAACTGCAATCGATGAATAAAGTACTCTTTTGGGGAACATATTTCAATTCATTAAGTTTTACACCATGATTGAGGAAGGGCTATTTTTCGCCCATGATGAGTTTGCACTGTGCTGCAAAACGCTCTGCAGCCTGCTCGGCCATGCACTCGCGGGTCGTGACGACGCCGAATTTCTTGCAATCATCCACCCAAGCAGCCAGTGCCGCCGCCTTGTCTTCACCCAACGGCCAGTCGTATCGCTGGGCTTTGCAATAAGCCTTGCAGTCATCCCAGTGCAACAGGAGCATGTGCCGCGTGGCAAGGGTTTCCTTGCGGACACGGCTTGCATAGGGCTCTCCGGCCTGGGCGGCAGCCTGCGCCGCAGCGTCCAAGGCCTGGGCCGCGGCCACCATGGTCGCAGGGACCATGATGCCGTTCACATCCGTGTGATAGCACTTGACCGGGATATTGCCGGCGACAACGGGATCGTTGACCAGCGAGATATAGCGCTGGATATGCGGCGCGGCAGCCTCACCCCAATACCCCCGGATGAATTCGTCCATCAGGGCCTTGTCGTCAGCATACGGGTCCCACAGCAGGTGCGACAGGAGCCATACGCGAAGCGGATCCAAGTCGCCCGCACGGGCGCAGGTATTGCCCTGCTCGAACACACCGACCGCCCCGTTTTTGGCAAAATACTGCATGTTGGGGCCATACGAATACAGGTTCGGGTGCGGCAGGACGTAGTTGCGGAAATTCGTGACATAGTCCCAGATGAAAATCTGGCCCGGTGCCAGCGCGCCCCAGTCGGCGAAGTCTTTTTTAAAGGCCTCGGAGATCGGAAGCGTGGCTTTCTCGAAAGGAATCGAGAAGGCACATTCGATGTCGCACAGGCGGATCAGCACGTTGTGCCGCGGCTTGACATTCTTCGGGGCGCTGCGGGTGTACTGGTAGGCAAAGGTCTCGACCGTGACCTTCGGGAATTCCTTCTCGACGGCCTCGGCTACGCGGTTGACAAAGAGCAGCACCGGACCCGAATGGACGCCGCCCGTCTTCGCTTCGACGGCCAGGCAGTCATCGCAGGTGCAAGGGTCCCGCCAGTCATTCTGGCTGATGGAAATGAAATCGACTTCCGGATGCTCCCTCAGCAGGCGGAGGGTCTCCGCGATGAACGCTTTCTCCATCTCGGCGTTGGTCAGGCAGAGCTGCCGGGGCTCCCGCTTGCCCTTGATCATGGAATACCATTCGGGATGGGCGTCGAAATGAACCTTCGGCGGAAGTATCTCAAAGAAAGAATGATACGAGCTCTTCCGGCCTTCGAAGAACAAGATTCTGTGGCAACCGCCCTTTTCCGCAGGGATATAATGGATCGGTTCGGTCGACCAGCGGATACGGGAGGCGAAATTGTTCTTCAAGTGGAGGCGGAAATCGGCATCGTAGGCATCCAGACAGGAGGCCTCGCGGAATTTCAGCGGCGGGACATAGGAAACCTTCAGATCCGGAACCGGCAGGATTTTCCGGGAAGGATAATCCGCTTCGGTACTCGTCCACCAGCGCACGCCGTAGCCGTCTTCCAGCAAGGTGATCGCAGCGTAAAGCGGTCCGCGGGTCGCGTCGCCTGTCAGGACCATCCCGCCTTTAACGGGCTGGATGAGGATTTCGTCCACCTTCCATTCTTTCTTGGGCGCTTTCTTCGTCGCGCCGACATAAAACAGGAAAGAACCTTTGGGGGCAGCGGATTCGGAAAGGATCTGGACATTCGATCCGGAAATCTTAAGCAGTCCCTGGGACAACTCTTCCGCCGCGCTCTTCTCGACGGGGGTCGCGTTGTCCGGGATCACAATGGCGGCATTGGAGGCGGCACGGCAACCGACGGTTACCAAGGCCAGCATGCAGATGGAAAGAAGCAACTGTTTCATTCTCATTGTTTTATGGTATTAATTATCATTCCGGTAATCATACATGCCGTAGCCGACCTTGCGGAGGGCGGCGACGGTCTCAGGATACGGGGTGTCGCAGACATCCGTGAAGCCGACCTGGAGGTTTTCCCCGTCGAAGCGGCCGGTTGTGGCCTGGTCGGAGAACTGGTGCCAGTGCACCCCGATGACATTCGGGTGTTGCAGGGCGGATTCCACATAGTGGACATAGGCTTCGGCACGCCGCTCTTGGCTGCCGACATCGATCAGGCCGCTGTGGAACATGCCGCGGTCCAGCGCGCCGAAATGGTATTCCCCGACCATGACCGGTTTGTCCACGCTCTCCGGCAGATAGATGGGATTGACGGTGCAACCGTAGCGGTTGAAACTGAGGACATCGCAGTACCGGGCCCCGATGGAAATCAGATCCTCGGTATAACCGGCAAAACGGCAGCCCATATAGAGCACGCCCGGAGCCAGTTTGTCGAAGGCCTGGCGGATGTTGCTGAAATACTTGTGGATAACTGCGTGGTTGAAGGCAAGTAAATCATCGCGGTTCCTCTTCGTCGTGTTCACACTTTCCCGGTTCTGCAGAAGCGCGTCCCACGAAACATATCCGCTGCCCCAGGCTTCGTTCAACGCGGCAATGGAGCTGTATTTCGCTTTCAGATCCGCGATGAACTGTTTCTTGGCAGCCTGCGTCTCCGGAGCCTTCAGGATGACTTCAGCCAGGTAGGTCTCATGACCCCATTTAATCTCGTTGTCAACGAAGAAACCCAGGCACCAGGGATCCTCTACTTCCTGCTTGCGGTCAATCAGTTGCTTCTCCACCGAAGCCGTAAAGCTCGGATCGAACGGGTCCATGAACGGCCACCAACCGGTCGTCCCGGCAATCGGTTCGGAAACGACCTCGAGCCGGTCCATGTACGGGGTCCGGTCCATCAGGCAAATATCTTTGTCGGAGGAGTTGGCGATGGTGTTGAGGCCCCAGCTGCGCAGCCGCCGGTGGCAGATGTCACCGAAGGCTTCCAGATAGTCTTTTCCGTACTTGCGGTACAGGTTGGCCGAAGAGAAATCGTAGGTCGAATCGATGCCGCGGGCCGTGTAATACGGTTTCAGCAGGGCATCGTGCGTCCGATAGAACGGCGCGAATTCCGTCCCTTCTTCCGG
>CADBPH010000370.1 GCA_902796455.1 uncultured Bacteroidia bacterium | reverse complement strand
TGTGGGGTGTTTACATCATTGCGATTTTCATCCTGCTGCGGATTCCGACCACGGCCGTCAAGGTGATCGGCGCCGGTCTTGCGACCGGTTTGGGCTTTGCGATGAAGGATATCCTGAACAATTTCTTCTACGGCATCCAACTGATGTCCGGCCGCCTGCGGGTCGGGGATTTCATCGAATGCGACGGCATCCGCGGCAAAGTGGACAGTATCAGTTACCAGAGTACGCAGATTGTCGCGGCCGACGGGGCGGTGATGGCCTTCCCGAATGCCACCTTGTTCAACAAGAATTTCAAGAACCTGACAAAGAACCATTCGTACGAGATGCTTTCCTTCGATGTCGGTGTGAAGTACGGTGTCAATGTGGACGAGGTGCGCCAGATCATCCTGGAGGCGCTGGAGCCCTTGAAAGTGAAGGATGTCTATGGCCGGGACGTCATCGATCCGGCTTTCGGCATCCAGGTCCGTTTCAAGGATTTCGGAGACAACAGCGTGAATCTCTCCGTTTACCAGTTTACGACCGTGGAGGAACACTATACCTATCCGGCCAAGGCGAAGGAATTGATTTACAATGCACTGAACGAGCACGGCATTGAGATTCCGTTCCCGCAGCGCGACCTGTATATCAAATCCATGCCGGAAGGGTAGTCCGCCGGTCCTGCAAATACCGCCGTTCATCCTGAAAAAACAGCCGTTCGTCCCTTATTAATATAAGGAGTTGAAACGTTTTGTTATCTTTGCGCACTTTTCTTCCGGGTGTTTTTCCCCGGGAAAGCAAGGCTAAGACTAATAGCGTGATTCTAAAATGAACGGAAAAAAGCATCTCACCTTTTGGCAGATGTGGAACCTGAGTTTCGGGTTTTTCGGCGTGCAGATCGCTTATGCGCTGCAGAGCGCCAATATCAGCCGTATTTTCGCGACACTGGGCGCTGACCCGCACCAGTTGTCCTTCTTCTGGATTCTTCCCCCGCTGATGGGGATGATCGTCCAGCCCCTGATCGGGAAATGGTCTGACCGGACGTGGTGCGCCCTCGGCCGCCGCAAGCCGTATCTGCTGGTCGGCGCCATCGTTGCCGTGCTGGTCATGATTTTCCTGCCGAACGCAGGCAGTCTCAACCTGTCCACGGCATACGTGTTCCTGGGACTGAATGCCGCCATGTGGTTCGGCCTGTTCTCCCTGATTTTCCTGGATACTTCCATCAATGTGGCCATGCAGCCGTTCAAGATGATGGTCGGAGACATGGTGGGGGAAGAGCAGAAAGCCACGGCTTATTCCATCCAGAGTTTCCTCTGCAATGCCGGGTCTTTCATGGGGTATCTTTTCCCGATTTTCTTCACGTGGATCGGCATTGCGAACACGGCCCCGGAAGGCGTTGTCCCGGATTCGGTGAAGTATTCCTTCTACGTCGGCGCGGCGGTCCTGATCCTGTGCGTGCTCTATACTTTCTTCAAAGTCAAGGAGATACCTCCCAAGGAATATGCCGAGTTCCATGGCATTGACCCTGCCGAGCAGCAGAAGGAGAAGAAAGAAGGCCTCATCGCCTTGCTGGTGAAAGCCCCGAAGACATTCTGGACAGTCGGCCTGGTGCAGTTCTTCTGCTGGTCGGCCTTCCTGTACATGTGGACCTACACCAACGGCGCCATTGCTTCCAATTGCTGGCACACGACTGATGTCGCTTCGGAGGCTTATCAGGCCGCCGGGAACTGGGTCGGGGTCCTCTTCGCCGTCCAGGCCGTCGGGTCCATCCTCTGGGCCCTTGTCCTGCCCCGTTTCAAGAGTTTGAAGACCGCCTATGTGGTGAGCCTGCTGCTGGGAGCCGCCGGCTTCGCGTCGGTCCTGTTCATCCATGACCCGTATGTACTCTTTGCCTCCTACTTCCTCATCGGTTTCGCCTGGGCAGCCATGCTTGCCCTTCCTTTCACGTTGTTGACCAATGCGTTGGAGGGCAGTCCGTACATGGGCTCCTATCTGGGCCTCTTCAACGGAACCATCTGCCTGCCGCAAATCGTGGCGGCCGCAACGGGCGGTGCCGTCCTGCACCTG
>CADBPH010000369.1 GCA_902796455.1 uncultured Bacteroidia bacterium | reverse complement strand
GAGCCGCAGCCGCCGGTGGAAGACGGTGAAGTGAAGATTACATGGGATAAGCAAACAGGCTGGACGCTCGTTACGGGAGCGTCGGGAAGCGCTACCTACACGAGCGGATCCTATACGATCCACGCCTTGTCGAATGGTAACAGCAATGCCCCTACGGTGAATGCGAGTTCCGGTGATTTCAGATCCTATGCGAAAGCAACGGTAACGATTTCTACGACGGGCAAAGCGATGACGAAGATTGTTTTCAATCTTTCCTCACAAGGCCAGAAGCGTTTGACGGAAATTACGGCATCCGTAGGGACCGTGGCTACTCAAGCAGTTGGAGATAAGACTGTTACGTGGACGGGTTCCGCCAAGGAAGTTACGTTCACCGTGGGAGAAAAAGCGGTGTATGGATCGGATGGAGAAAGCAAGGCAGGGCAGTTTGATTTTAACGATGTCGTAATTACGCCCGAAAAATAAACGATCCATGCGGGGAATCCGACAGGTTTTATGCGGTTTGGCCGTGGCGGTATTCACCGCCGCGGCAGCCGTTTCCTGTACCGGCCCCCTGGATGAAACCTGTACGTTGACCCTGCGCGAAACCGCGGTCGGCAATGCCTCCGGGAGCCAGTTCATCAGCATTGAGGCGGGCGGATCCTGGACGCTTTCCCTGGATTATCCGGAAGGGGAGACCGGCTGGGCCAGCCTCAGCGCCAGCGAAGGGAGCGGCTCCGTCCATACGGTGGTCCTTTCCTATGCCGCGAATTCATCCGGCGTTTCCCGCAGCGTGACAGTTACCCTTCGCTGCGGCAGCAAGAGCAGCGCGGCGAGCCTGGTGCAGGCCGGGACCCTCCCTTCCGGGAAGGGCAGCCCCGTTGCGACTGCTACTTGGCTGGAGCTTCCGCAGACCAGCGCCTCGGACGGGCTGACTTTCTACTCCCACAACATGCCCTCGGGCGGGCGCAATTACTCGTTCTATTACGATGAGAAGAGCCTCCTCTCGTACTGGGTGGCCTATCCGCTCAACAAGGGCCTGATCGGCTCCTATTACGGCCGCAGCGATGCCTGGGGCTATGATCCGATGCTTTCCTCGTCGAAGCAGCAGAATGTTTCGGGCGGATACCGGGACGGCAACAACGGGCATTATGACCGCGGGCACCAGCTTCCCTCGGCGGACCGGCAAGGGACGTACGCAATCAATGCGACGACTTTTTACGGCACCAACATGACGCCGCAGAACAATGCCTTCAATTCCGGTATCTGGGCGAACCTGGAAGGTGAAGTCCGGGGCTGGGCGGGCTCGTCGGATACCCTTTATGTCGTCACGGGCTGCGTGACGGAGGGGGCATCCTACTATGTTTACGACCGCTCCAACCGGCAGGTGACGGTCCCGACCGCGTATTGGAAGGCCGTCCTGCGCTATATGAAAGGATCGACGTATGGCTATAACGGCTATATCGCCTGCGCCTTCTATTTCGACCATGTGCAGTACAGCCGGTCGGACAAAGCTTCCCAGCCGGTGGACAAGAGCATGGCCATTCCGGTTGCGGAACTGGAAAAGAAATTGGGCTGTCAGTTGTTTGTCAACCTTCCGAAAGTGGTCGGGGACGAGACGGCGGCCAAGATCAAAACCCAGAACCCCCGGGACGTAGCCTTCTGGTGGTGATGAATGAAAAGGTAAACCCTGTAACCCAACGATAAAAAGATGAGAAGAATCCTCTATGTGTTCCTGGGAGTGCTGCTGGCGACGTCTTCGTTGCTGGCGGACGATAAAAAAAGCTATGTGATCGGCTTTTACAACCTGGAAAACCTCTTCGATACCTATCATGACGAAGGGAAAAACGACTATGAATATCTTCCGGACGGCGCCAATCAGTGGACCGAAGTGAAATACCAGAAAAAGCTTTCCAACATGGCCACGGTCATCCGGGCGATGAAGGAGGACAACCATGTCTGGCATGCGGTCCTGGGCGTCAGCGAGATCGAAAACCGCCATGTGCTCGAAGACCTGGTCACCCAGAAAGAGATTGCCGAGGCGAACTACCAGATCGTCCATTATGACGGCCCGGACCGGCGCGGCGTGGACGTGGGGCTGCTGTATCGGCCGGAGGTCTTCTCGGTGCTGGAAAGCAAGTCCATCCCTTTCGATTTCAACAGCGAGACGATCAACTTCTCCATGACTCAGGAGGAAAAGGATTATTTCCGTACCCGTGATATCCTGATGGTCAGGGGCTTGCTCGGCGGCGAGATGTTCGCCTTCTTCGTGGCGCACCTGCCCTCCCGCATCGGCGGAAAGGGAGGCGACCTGCGCAGCCGGGGCGGCGAGATCATGTACCAGGAGTCCCGGCGTCTGATGGAGGCCTATCCCGGCATCAAGATCGTCGCGATGGGGGACATGAATGACAATCCGACCGATGAAAGCATGGCTGTCTACATGCATGGGAAAGAGAAAATTGAGGAGGTAGGCCCCGAGGATTTCTTCTCCCCGTTCGTTTCCATGCTCAAGGATGGGTACAGCTCCCTGTTCTATCAGGGCGGCGGCAATATTTACGATATCATTGTCGTCAATTCCCATCTGGTCAATGCGCCGAAGGGTTCGCTCTCCATCCGTCCGTTGGTCAAGAACAGGCGGAAGCAGTATTACGGCCGTATTTTCCACAAACCGTTCATGACGGAACAAGAAGGACAGTATGCCGGCCAGCCGCTGCGCACCTTCTCGGGCGGCGACTTCAAATGCGGCTACAGCGACCATTATCCGACCTTTATCCTGGTGAGTAATAAATAAATGTTCGATATGATAAATAAGAAACTGATCCTGGCTGCATCCGCTCTCCTGTGCTGCGCGGCGCTGTTTGCCCAAACCTTTACCGGTGGGGTGAAGGGAACGATTGTCAGCCGCCAGGACCGTTCGCCGGTGGCCGGGGCGGCGCTGACCCTGTACCAAGGAACGGAGCAGAT
>CADBPH010000368.1 GCA_902796455.1 uncultured Bacteroidia bacterium | reverse complement strand
GATACCGAGCGAAAGCGGCGTCACATCCAGCAGGAGGACATCCTTGACATCACCGGCGAGCACACCGCCCTGGATGGAAGCGCCGATTGCGACGACTTCGTCCGGGTTGACGCTCTTGTTCGGCTCTTTGCCGAAGAATTCCTTCACGATTTCCTGGATCTTCGGAATACGGGTGGAACCGCCGACGAGAAGGACCTCGTCAATATCGGAAGGATTCAGGTGGGCATCCTGCAACGCCTTGTGGCAAGGCTCGATGCTGCGGCGGAAGAGGTCGTCGCACAGCATTTCGAACTTGGCCCGGGTAAGGGTCTTCACCAAGTGTTTCGGAACACCGTCCACCGGCATGATGTACGGAAGGTTGATCTCCGTGGAGGTCTGGTTGGAAAGTTCGATCTTCGCTTTCTCTGCCGCATCTTTCAGCCGCTGCAGCGCCATCGGGTCTTTCTTCAGGTCGGCACCGCCGTTCTCGGACGCGAATTCCTGCGCCAGCCAGTCGATGATCTTCTGGTCGAAGTCATCACCGCCCAGATGGGTATCGCCGTTGGTGGATTTCACCTCGAAGACGCCGTCGCCCAGTTCCATGATGGAGATATCGAAAGTACCGCCACCCAGGTCATAAACAGCGACTTTCATGTTCTTGTTCTTCTTGTCCAGACCATAGGCAAGGGCCGCAGCCGTCGGTTCATTGATGATACGCTTGACATCCAGGCCCGCGATCTTGCCGGCCTCCTTGGTCGCCTGGCGCTGTGAATCGGAGAAATAAGCCGGAACCGTGATGACGGCCTCGGTGACTTCCTGGCGGAGGTAATCTTCCGCTGTCTTCTTCATTTTCTGGAGAATCATTGCAGAAATCTCCTGGGGAGAATACATCCTCCCGTCAATATTCACGCGCGGGGTGTTGTTGTCGCCCCGTTCTACCTGGTACGGGACACGGGCCACCTCACGGGAAACCTGGTCATAGGTCTCACCCATGAAGCGCTTGATCGAGAATACCGTGTTTTTCGGATTGGTAATCGCCTGACGTTTCGCAGGGTTGCCGATTTTACGCTCACCACCATCCGTGAACGCCACGACAGACGGAGTCGTACGCTGGCCTTCGTTGTTGATGATGACGGTAGGCTGGTTGCCTTCCATGACGGCCACACAAGAGTTGGTCGTTCCCAAGTCAATTCCAATAATCTTTCCCATAATATCTTGTCTTATTAAATTACTTAACTTTACCGCCGCCCTGCCTCCCGGAAGGGCGACGCCATCATTCTTATCGAATGTTGTGCCATTGCCCTTTTCCTGCCAAATTGTCAGATTAATATCTTGAACGGATGCGAAACGGGAACGGGATTATTTCTTATCTTTGCGCCGATACCCATAACCGACCCGTACATGACAGATTTTACCCGACAGGAACCCGTTCCCGCTGCATACCGGACCCTCACGAGCGAGGAGACCCGGGATTTATCCGAACGCATCCTGTACGAGGACAACCACTTGCTGATTGTCTCCAAGCGGGCCGGGGAAATCGTCCAGGGCGACAAGACCGGTGACGAACCGCTTTCCGAAACGTACAAGGCATTCCTGGCGGCAAGGGACCATAAACCGGGAAACGTATTCCTCGGTGTCCCGCATCGCCTGGACCGGCCTGTTTCCGGCATAACGATTTTCGCCAAGACATCCAAGGCATTGGAAAGACTTGCGGAAATGTTCCGCAAGGGCGAGATTCACAAAACGTACTGGGCGCTGGTCGAGGAGCTGCCGCCCGCTCCGGAGGGGACCCTGGAAGACTGGCTGGTCCGCAACGAGAAGATGAATAAATCCTTTGTCAGCCACTCCGGCAGGAAAGATGCCAAATTGGCGCGCCTCCACTACCGGCTCATCGGGCATACCGAACGCTACCATTTGCTTGAAGTGCAGCTTTTTACCGGGCGGCACCACCAGATCCGCTGTCAGCTGGCTGCCCTGGGATGCCCCATCAAAGGCGATCTCAAGTACGGAGCCCGGCGGTCCAACCCGGACGGCAGCATCTGCCTGCATTCCCGTTCCGTCAGCCTGATCCATCCTGTCAAAAAGTCGGAAATCTCCGCTACCGCCCCCGTTCCCCCGACGTGGAAGGGCGTTTCCCCGTAACGAGCGAATCCTTGTATTCCTTGCACCAGTCACTCGGGTTTTTGCCGACGAATAAATTGAACGCCGCATTGAACGATACGGTGGAGTGGAAGCCGGACATGTCAGACAATTCGCTGACTTTCAATTTCGTATCCCGCTTGTACAACTCCAGTGCATGGCGGATCCGGTAGCTGTTCATCAATTGCGGGAAATTGAGTCCCGTCGTCGAATTGATCATCTTCGACAAGTAGCCCTTGTTCGTGTACAACGCATGCGACATGTCATCGATCAGGAAATTATCCTTCAGATACGGTTTCTGCTCTTCCATGTATTCACACATCCGGGCATACAGACTCCGGTAATTCGGCCCGATCCGCTCGATTCCGGGCATTTGGAGGGAATTCCCGGCCGGTTCCCTGCCCATCAGATATTCCGGCGGACGGATCTCGCTTCCCACACTCCGGACCATCAGGAGCACGCACAGGGCGGACAGCAGGATCCCGGAGACGACGACGCTCCAGGACGGGAAGTGCCCGGAAGCCGCCTGGCAACAGACCACCGCGGCCAGCGAAAAGTAATAGAGTATGAAAGAAGAACGGATCATGTCCACCAGCACATCCCATCCGGCGACCTGTGAAATCCTGTACCGGGTATCCCGCAGGATGCTGACGACCCGCGCCGTGTAGAAAGCACACAAGGGAAGGAAAAGCAGGACAGGATACAGGGTCAACAAACGTCCCGGGCGCATGGATGTCAGGCCTGCGAGCCCCAGCGCAGCCAGGAAAGCGGTCCAGGTACAGGCATGACTGACCTTGACAGAATCGTTGGCTCCAACGGGGGCCAACAGGATGATGCTGCATGCTGCACAAAGATCCAGAAGCGGATATTCCCGGGGAGAATGCCCCGGTATCAGAAACCGGACGCAGAGGCACAGCAAGAAACACAGGACGGCCTGTGCCCGGGCCAGATTCCCTCCTTTAAATAAAGAACAACGTTTCATAGAAATATACATAGGCTAGGAAAATATGCGGCCTGCACTGCTATGTGGCGGATTGCCGGCATATCTTGAATGATTCAAAAATAGCTCCGGCAAAGATACAGAAAAAAGAACGCCCCGGAATATTCCGGAGCGCCGATAAGAATATTATTCAGAATATTTAATCCGCAAACAGGCAAAGAAAAAATTTATTCTCCTTGCGCAACATGTTTATCTTACTCTACTTTACCGCCTTTGATGGTATCGAACCCTTTCCCGTAAACCCCGGAGACCATGGATACGGAGAGAAAAGCATCCGAATCGATCGCCTTGATATGGCGCAGCAGGAGATTCAGGTCCGTCTTGCGGGTGACGACCATCAGGACCGGATGGTCCTTCTGCGTAAACCAGCCCCGGGCGGGAAGCATGGTCACGCCCCGGTGCAAATAGTTGGTGATCAGGTCTGCTATCTGCTCATATTTCTTCGACATGATGAATACCTGGACAGACTGCCGGGAGCCGGATAAGTACAGGTCGATGACATAACTGTTCACGGTCACCAGCATCAGACCGTATACGACGGTCGTAATCTTTTCCGCCCAGCCGACCCGCTCGCCGTCCGGTGTAAATGACGGGACAACCAGGGAAGACACGATGATCACCACATCCAGGGCCAGGATAATCCGTCCGGGGGAAATGTTACGGTACTTATTGACAATCAGCGCCACGATATCCGTCCCGCCGGTGCTGCCGCCCACGGACATGGACATGCCGATACCGACGCCGGCCAAGATGCCGCCCATGATGGTGGACATCAATTTCCCGTTCTGCAAAGCCAGGGTGTTGACGATCTCCTCAGGAATTACGCCCTGGAGCAAGTTCAGCCCGACAGAAGCCAGAATAATGGCGTAGATGGTCTTCCCGCCGAAGGAACGCCCCAGGATAATGAAGGCGACAACCAGCAGGATCGCATTGATTACGAAATAGGAATAACCCATCCGGATTCCGACCGCATACTGGATGATGGACGCGATACCCGTGACACCGCCGCCCACGAGATTGTTGGGAACCAGGAAAATGGTCCACCCGGTCACATAAATCATGATTCCGAGGGTCAGCAGGAAATAATCCTTGAAATAACCCCAGAAAGACTTCTTCGACTCAATCATCGTTCTTATCAATTTCTTTTGTTACTTGCCGCTTGCGGGAACGACGGGTGATTCCCGTCTTCATTTCTTCAAACCCTTCCCCGAATACGCTGCTGGCCGGGGATACGCTCATGAAGGCATCCTTGTCAATTTCCTTGACAGCCCGGGTCAGTTCCTGAATCTGGGTCTTGCGGATCAGGACCAGCAAGACATCGCGCTCCTGCTTGGTGAACCATCCCACCGACTTGATTGCGGTCACACCCCGGTCCATCTTGCCGATGATGTAGTCCGCGATCCGCGCGTTCTCCTTGGAGAAGATCAGCACCTGGATGCTGGACTTGCGCCCGAGCAGCAGGGCATCCAGGAGAACGGAGAACGTAATCATCGCGATATACCCGTATATCATGTCCTGGACCGACTTTCCGGGGACCAGCAGGATGGACGCAATGATAAACAGATCGGCATAGAGGAAGACGCGGCCCATCGAAACCGGCCAGAACTTGTTGACAATCAGCGCCACGATATCCGTCCCGCCGGTGCTGCCGCCCCGGTTGAAGATGAAACTGATGCCGATGGCTTCCAGGGAGCCGCCGATGATCGGAATCAGAATCCGCTCGCCGATGTACAAGGGTTTCCCGGGCACGGCGGCGATGAAATCCAGCGTCGGCAGGATCTGGAACAGGATGGTAGACAGAATGATCACATAGATCGTCCTGAATCCGAACCCTTTCCCCAAGATCAGAGACCCGATCAGGATCAGGACGGAATTGGCCACGATATAGGAATAGGATACCGGGATGGCCCCGCCCGTGGCAAATTGCAGGATGGTACACGCACCGGTCAGGCCGCCGCTGGTGATGGCATTGGGAATCATGAACGCATCCCAGGCCAAACAGTACAGCAAGGTGCCGAAACTCAGCACGATATAGTCCCAGAGGACGGAAAGGACTTTCTTCGCGGACATGATTCCGTTACTTCACGACAATATTGACGATCTTGCCGGGAACAACGATAACCTTGACAATGGTCTGGCTGCCGACATATTTCCCGGTCTGGGGCAGCGCCCGGACATGGGCCTCCACGCCCGCACGGTCCATGGATTTGGGCAGTTGCACGGTGAACCGGGTCTTTCCGTTGAAAGATACGGCATAGGTGGCACTGTCCTCAACAGTATAAGCCTCGACATATTCCGGGAATGCGGCATCCGATACACTGCCTTCATGCCCGAGCACATGCCAGAGCTCCTCCGCGATATGCGGAGCAAAGGGCGACAACAGGATGACCATCGGTTCCAGGATCGCCCGCTTGGAGCATTTCCGCTCTGTCAGGTCGTTCACGGCAATCATGAAGGCACTGATGGTTGTATTGTAAGAGAATGCTTCGATGTCCGCCTGTTCCTTCCCGATCAGTCGGTGGAGGGTCTTGAGCTCCTCGGGCGTCGGCTCTTCGTCGTTGACCAGCAAGGTTTCGCCATCATAGAAAAGCCGCCAGAACTTGCGCAGGAAGCGGTTCACGCCGTCAATTCCTTTCGTATCCCACGGTTTCGACTGCTCCAGCGGACCGAGGAACATTCCGTAAAGGCGCAGGGTATCCGCACCATAGGTATCGCAGATATCGTCCGGATTCACCACATTGAACATGGACTTGCTCATCTTCTCGACCGCCCAGCCGCAGACGTACACGCCGTCTTCCAGGATGAACTCCGCATCGGCGAATTCAGGACGCCAGGCACGGAAAGCCTCCAGGTCCAGCCGGTCACCATGGACAATATTGATATCCACATGGATTTCTGTCGTTTCATACTGGTCTTTCAAGCCGGCGGAAACAAAGGTATTGGTTCCCACGATGCGATAGACGAAGCTGGAACGTCCCTGGATCATTCCCTGATTGATCAGTTTGCGGAACGGCTCATCCTCACAGACATAGCCCAGGTCATAGAGGAACTTGTTCCAGAAACGGGAATAAATCAAGTGCCCGGTCGCATGCTCCGTCCCGCCGATATACAGGTCCACATTGCGCCAGTATTCGTCGGCTTCGCGGCTGACCAGGGCCTTGTCGTTGTGCGGATCCATGTAGCGGAGATAATACGCACTGGAACCGGCGAATCCCGGCATCGTGCTCTTTTCCAGCGGATAGCCCTCGTAGGTCCAGTCTTTTGCCCGGGCCAGCGGCGGCTCCCCTGCCTCCGTGGGACGGAATTCATCCACCTGCGGCAGCGTCAGGGGCAGTTTATCCTCGGGAACCGGAGTCGGAATGCCGTCCTTGTAATAAATCGGGAACGGTTCGCCCCAATAGCGCTGGCGGGAGAAAATCGCATCGCGCAGGCGGTAATTGACTTTCCGGCGTCCCAGCCCTCTTTCTTCCACATAATCCTTGGCCGCCTCGATGGCGTCCTTGACATCCATGCCGTCCAGGAATCCGGAATTGCACATCTTCCCCTCCTTGGCATCGAAACTGCCTTCGGAAACATCGCAACCGGCTATGATCGGACGGATTTCCAGCCCGAATTTCTTGGCGAACGCCCAGTCCCGGCTGTCGTGCGCAGGCACCGCCATGATCGCTCCGGTCCCATAACCGGCCAGCACATATTCTGAAATCCAGACCGGGACCTTCTCCCCTGTCAGCGGATTGATTCCATAAGAGCCGCTGAAGACGCCCGTAACCGTCTTGGTCTGGGCGATCCGCTCCCGTTCCGTCTTCTTCTTGACGTAGGCCAGGTACTGCGCGACTTCTTCCTTCCGGTCCGGAGTCGTCAGTTCAGGGACCAGTTCGCTTTCCGGCGCGAGGACCATGAAGGTGACGCCGAAAATGGTATCGACCCGGGTCGTAAAGATGGTGATATCCTTCTGTTTATCCCCGCACAGCGTCTTGAATACGACCTCCGTTCCGGCCGAGCGGCCGATCCAGTTGCGCTGCATTTCCTTCAGGGAATCGGTCCAGTCCAGCCTGTCCAAATCCTCCAGCAGGCGCTCGGCATAGGCGGAAACACGCAGTTGCCACTGTGTCATCTTCTTCTGCTCTACCGGATATCCTCCCCGCACGGAAAGCCCGTCCTTGACCTCGTCATTGGCCAGCACCGTTCCCAGGGCAGGGCACCAGTTCACCGCCGTATCTCCCTGATATGCAATCCGGTAATTCATAAGGACCTGCGATTTCTCCAAGTCGGAGAACGCAGCCCATTCCGCAGCCGTAAAGGAACGTTCCTCGCCGCAGGCCACATCCAGGCCGTCGGTGCCGGAAGCCTCGAAAGCCGCAATCAGTTCCTCGATGGGACGGGCCCGCCGGAGCCGGTTGTCATAATAACTGCCGAACATCTTCAGGAACGCCCACTGGGTCCACTTGTAATAGGCCGGATCACAGGTCCGGACCTCCCGGTCCCAATCATAGGAGAAACCGATCCGGTCGAGCTGACGGCGGTAACGGGCAATGTTCTGGAGGGTCGTCACCTCAGGATGCTGCCCGGTCTGGATGGCATACTGTTCCGCGGGAAGGCCGAAAGCATCATACCCCATCGGGTGCAGGACATTGTAGCCCCGCAGCCGTTTGTAACGGGAGAAGATATCGCTGGCGATGTATCCCAGCGGATGCCCGACATGCAGCCCGGCTCCGGAAGGATAAGGGAACATGTCCAAAACGTAAAACTTGGGGCGGGAAGTATCTTCCTTCGCCTTGAATGTCTGATGCTCAGCCCAGTAAGACTGCCAACGCTGCTCAATTCCTCTGAAATCGTAATCCATGTCAGATCAGGGTTATTTCTTTATTCCTATTATGTTTTTGTTTTTCTTTTCCAGCCTGAATTCCACGGTCAGGGTCATGTACGAACGGACCCGCTCGCCTGCCATCTTGGCCGGTTTCCACTTCGGAGAGGCGCTGATGACCTTGACGGCCTCCGCATCCAGCAGCGGATCGGCTCCTTTGACGACCCGGACATCCGTGACATTCCCCTTGGCATCAATGGCGAACTCGACGTTCACCCGGCCTTGAATGCCTTTTTCAACAGCCTCCTGCGGATATTTGAGATACTGATAGACCCACTTGGACAGGAACCACCGCGGATCCGAATGTCCCAGGAAGGTCGGCTTTTCATCGCAGTCATGCCAGGAATAGCTCCGCTCCTGCCGGCTCCCGGAAGGGTTGTCCATGGTCTTGAACCGGGGAGCGGCCGTCGTATTCGCCAAGGCACGCGTAAAATTGAAAAGGTACTCCACCTCTTTCTCCATGTCCTGGAAATCAATGATTTCAGGAACATCCCGGGGAGAATCATGCTCCGGATACTGGCCCGTCGTAAAGAAAACGGAGGGAATTCCGGCGGAATAGAAAGCCCGGTGGTCAGACGGATAGGCCTCCTGCGTCGTCACCGTGGGAACGACGGGCTGCAATTCCTTCTCCTGGGCAGCCAGGACCGCATTCAGGTCCATGTTGGAGGCGGTATAGGCATAAAAGCCGGCGGATCCCGTACCCAGCATGTCCAGGTTGATCATCGCATCGATCTTTTCCGGCTCCGGGAAGGAGCGGTTGAGGAAATACCAGGCACCCGCATACGACTGGGCGGACGCACCGAAACCGATGAAAATGACGGACCGGCGGAAAAGGACGGAATTCGAACAGACCAGTTTCGCCAGTTCCATCAGGACGGCCAGCCCGGACGCATTGCCGTTGGCTCCGTAATAGATTTGCTCCCGGGGAACCCCGTCTACCGTCAACGTGTTCGTTCCCAGGTTATCCAGCCGCGCTCCCACCACGATATAACGGTCGCGGAGCGCCTTGTCGTAACCCAGGACCACCCCCGCCACATTGCGAGACTTCAGGGTATCCTTTCCCTCCTGGGAAATGCCGAAAACATCTCCGCCGCGCCCGTAAAGCATTTCCACGCCGTAACTTTCCAGCAAGCTGGCGACATATCTTCCCGCCTCCTTCTCGCCGTCGGACCCGGCTTTGCGGCCCAGCATCTTCGGCGCGGAAAGGTAGCCCACATGCGAGCGGAGCGTCGCAGCCATCTCGCTGTCGCTCAGTTCAGCGTAGCCGGTACGGTACTGCGCAGGACTCCACAGCGGAAAACAGACACAGCACAACGCGGCCAGCAGTAATTTTTTCATGTCCTTATTCATTGATCAAGACCCAGGCGTCCGAGGGGCAGAATTTCTCTGTGCGGACCCGTTCAAAAACCGCCAGGGCGTCCTCCCGCGTATCGGCATAGGCCGCCGCGACTGCCGTCAAGCCTCCTTTCAGCGGCACCAATGCCCCGTGATGGCCTTTCTCTTCAAACTTCGAGAGGAATTGCTCCGCATTGGCTTTTTCCTTGAACGAACCGACGATAACGTAATATTTGTGATCCAGGCCCTCTTTTTTCACGGAAGAGGACGGTTGCATGACCACGGAAGAGGCTTTCGCAGCAGTATTTCCGGCAGGAACAGGCTCTGCTTTCTCCTTGGGGGCCTGCGGTACGGCGACCGGTTTCGCCGTATCGGCCGCCGCTTTTTGCGCCTGTGCAGCCGAATCCGCCTGCTGCTTCTGCAGCGCCTGCCGGCGCAGGATCTCCGTCCGCTTGGCGGCTATTTCATCCGAGGTGGGCCGACCGGCCAGCTTCCGCATCAAGTCGCAGCCGGTGGTGCACATTACCGTCACGACCAGCATGCCTGCGATCCATTTTTTCATAATCTGACGAATCAAAGCCTAAAAGTGTATATTCGTGCAAATTTACCAAATTATTCATTAAATTTGTCAGGTTAAGCACTGAAAAAGGAAAACGCATGGCAAATTCAAAGGACCGGTTTAAGGCAACCTTGCATTACCTGACCAACATCAGCGAATATATCGATACGGAAGAGGCGGCGGCCAGCATCCGGAGGAACATCTATTTCCGCGGGGTGAATGTCTGGATTCTCGCCTTCTCGATCATCATCGCTTCGGTCGGCCTGAATGTCAATTCCACCGCAGTCATCATCGGCGCCATGCTCATTTCCCCGCTGATGGGACCGATCATCGGTCTGGGGCTCGGACTGGGAACGAATGATACCCAATTGATTGGAGAAAGTGCCAAGAACCTGCTGGTCATGGTCGTCATCTCCCTCACCGCATCCTTCCTGTACTTCCTGATCACCCCTTTGCGGCTGGCCAACCCGACAGAACTCCTTGCCCGCACGAATCCAACCATTTACGACGTTGTCATCGCCCTGTTCGGCGGTCTTGCCGGCATCTTTGAAATCAGCCGGAAGGAAAAAGGGACCGTCCTCTCCGGTGTCGCCATCGCGACGGCGCTCATGCCGCCGCTGTGCACGGCGGGATATGGCCTTTCCATTTTGAATTTCCGGTACTTTTTCGGCGCGCTGTACCTGTTCTGCATCAACGGCATTTTCATTTCCCTGGCGACTTTCTTGGCCGTCAAATACTTGAAATTCAAAGAAGTCGTATATCAGGACGAGCAGATTGGCAAACGCAGGAAATCCCTGATCACCCTGATGTTGATCCTCTTCATCATCCCCAGTATCTGGTCCGCCTTCCTGATGATCCGGGACAACCAATTCAAGCAAGGGGCCTTTAATTTCATCGCAGAATCCAAATACCTCAGCAATTCCTATATTTCTGATTACACCGTGGATCCCCGGCATGGGAAAATCACGCTTTACCTGACGGGAGGGACACTGACCGCCGCCGACCGGAACACCATCCTGGCCGCCGCGCAGAAATACGGTTTCGACCAGAGCCAGTTGGAATTCAAGGAGCATCTCACAGAAGTGCAAGGGAATGACGCTTCCGAGAAATTGGTAAAAGGGATTTACGAGCGGACAGACAACGAACTGCGCAAACGAGAAACCGAAATCCGGATGCTCCAGACGGAGCTGGCCCGCCTCCAGGCGACGGAGATTCCCTACGCGCAGATTACACGGGAAATGATCAGCCAATATCCTGAAGTCCAGGAGGTTTTCATCGGGAAAGGGGCCAGCATGCAAGCCGACAGCCTCCGGCCGCAAAACCGGATCATGATCCTGACCCGGACGCAGGAGCCGCTTGCCAAAAGCCGCTTGGAGAAGATGGAGGAATGGCTGAAGATCCGCCTCTCGGACAGTACGGTCGTCGTCCTCAACCCCCGCTAGCATGAGGAAAAGCAAAGGCATTCTTTTCTTTCTGCTTGTCTGCCTGGGCGTGATGCCCTTGCATGCACAAGAGCTCTATATCCCTTGGAAAGAAAGTTTCTCGTCCCTGAGGCCGCTGTTCCGGCAGGATACGGTGACCCTTTTGTTCGGCGGAGACCTGATGATGCACAAACGGCAGCTCGAATATGACCACCGGACGTTCCTGGAGCCGGTGCGGAGCTATCTGGAGCGCGCCGACCTGGCAGTCGTCAACATGGAATTCACCCTGGCCGGGGAGCCCTATACCGGTTACCCAGCCTTTTCTACCCCCGAATCCTATCCCCGATACGCTGCCGACTGTGGCGTCGATGTGTTCCTGACGGCCAACAATCACATCCTGGACAAGGGGAAGAGCGGCCTGGTGCGGACCCTGCAGCGTTACCGGGAAATGGAACAGGAACGGCATATCCGGATTACCGGGACTGCGGAAGACGCCGCGGCGGACACCGCATCCAACCCGCTGGTCATGGCCGTCAAAGGAATCCGGATCGCATTGATCAACTTCACCTACGGGACCAACCAGAAAGCCACGTCCGCCTGGCCGAAAATCAACGGGATGGACAAGGAAGACATTTGCGCCGCCATCCGGAGGGCCCGCCGCCGGAACGTGGATCTCATCATCGCGCTCCCGCACTGGGGGACGGAATACCGCCTCCGCCATGACCCGGAACAAGAAGCGTTCGCCCTGTGGCTGGCCGGGCAAGGGGTCGATGCCATCATCGGAGCCCACCCCCACGTCGTACAGGATGCCGGCTTGATCAAGACCCCCGGCCGGGAGGTTCCGGTGTTCTACTCCCTGGGGAACCTGGTATCCAACATGACCGCCCCGAATACCCGACTGGAATTGTTCGTAACCCTGAGGGTGACGAGAGACCGGTTCGGGGAATTGCACATGCTGCCCCCGCGCGCGGATTATCTATGGTGTTCCCAGCCCGGCTGCCTGACAGACACCTACCAGGCACTTGCGGTCAGGGATTTCATCGGGAAACGGGATCTGTGGAGAGATCCGTCCGACTATGATAATATGATTCAGACATATAACCGAGTCAAGGCAGCTACCGGAATAAAGGATTAAGAAAACATGAAACGTACCATCAAACTGGAAGCCATCGACCCGATAGAAATTTACGGTGTCGGAAACAGAATCCTGGAAGAATTCTGTACCTATTTCCCCGGACTGCGGGTTGTCGCGAGGGGAGATGAATTGATCCTGGACGGGAAAGAATCTCAAATCGAGGAATTCAGCATCCGGCTGGGCGAATTGATCGAACGCCGCAAACACAAACTCAACCTGACCGTATACGATGTGGAAGCGGTCTTCGACGGAGAGTCGGCTCCCGATAGATTCAAGCTGAGCGGGGATGCCGTCATCGTCCACGGGACGGATGGCAAGCCGATCAAGGCCCGGAACAAGACGCAGCAGGACATGGTCAAAGCCTATTTTGACAGTGACCTGATCTTTGCGGTCGGTCCGGCCGGAACCGGCAAGACTTATATCGCAATCGCCATGGCTGTCAGGGCTTTGAAAAACCGGGAAATCAAACGGATCATCCTGACGCGGCCGGCGGTCGAGGCCGGGGAACGCCTGGGCTTCCTGCCGGGTGACCTGAAAGACAAACTGGACCCGTACCTCCAGCCGTTATACGACGCGCTCGGCGACATGATCCCTTCCAAGAAACTGCAGGATTTCATGAGTGACGGGACGATCCAGATCGCTCCCCTCGCCTACATGCGCGGCCGCACCCTGGACCGGGCCTGCGTCATCCTGGATGAGGCGCAAAACACCAACATGGGGCAGCTCAAGATGTTCCTGACCCGTATGGGTCCGAATGCCAAATTCATTGTGACGGGAGATGCCAGCCAGGTAGACCTCCCGAACAAGGAAGATTCCGGGCTGCTCAAAGGCATCGAACTGGTGAAGGATATCAAAGGAATCAGTACCATCTTTTTCTCCAGTGCCGACATAGTCCGCCACCCCCTTGTCGGGAAAATCGTCAAAGCTTTCGACAACCGCCGGAAAACCGAGGAAGGACAGTAGCGGCGCTTTCCGCACGAAAAAAATCGAGGCCACCCGTGCAGACGGATGGCCTCGAAATCATTTAGCGAGAAATACTACTGGCCGTATTCGGAGTAGTATTTATACTTCGTCTCGTAAGAAGGATCCTGGTCACGGAAACGGAAGTACACCTGCTTCAGATACTCGGCAATGCTCTTCTTGATCTCGTTGTCCTTGGTGACCTCGAAAGCTTTCTCGAACGGAGGGAGGCAATCTTTCAAAGCCTTTTCAAACTGCTCGACAATCGCCATGTATTTCGCATCATCCTGTTCGGTCTGGGCTTTGGTCTGGATATCCAGCGCCTCGTTATAATGGAGGATTCCTTCTCCGATATAACCGAACGCGTTGTTCGGATCGATCTCGTTGCACTTGCGGTAAGCAGCGACGGCGGCGGCATTGTCCCCGAGTTTGCTGCGGATGTTCCCCTCGACATAATAGAGGGAAGAGTTGTTCGGCTCATTGGCTTTCGCCTTATCGAGCAATTCGAACAGACGGTCGGTGCTTTCGCCGGAACCGACATAGTAGTTGATCAGGCCGATCAGGATTTCCTGGCTGGCAGGATACTTCTCGAAACCTTCCTCAAGATACTGCTTGGCCTTGGTGGGATCGATCTCGGCAAGTTTGGCGAAAATGGCTCCGTTCTCGGAGTAATAGCCCAACTTGTAGCACTGCTCGAAGAACTTCTTCGCGCGTTCGTTATCCTTGGCATTCAAAGCGGTGAAACCGGCGTTGTAAATGCTGTTGGTATCAATCTTGCTCACCGGCGCGCCGGAGACGACATTGGCCGCCTTCTCGAACAGCTCGCTCGCAGCGGCAGGATTGCCGAGGCTGTACTGGTTGTAGGCATCCTGGACCAATTTGCCGGAGATTCCTTTCAGGGCTTCGACAACGTCCTTGCTCTTTTTGTTATCCAGCGAATACGCTTTCTGATAAGCCTCCGCAGCCTTGACCAGCGCATCCTTGTCCGCAGTCTGGGTCACCTCGATGATGGCGAGCTGGCCGTTTCCACGGAAATACAGATTCTTGTCCGCATACACTTCCTTGGTCATCTGCTCGCCGTTAAGGACGACAGTTTCGGTCGTGGAAGGTTTCTCATTTCCCATCACCAGCGCGAGATCCTGCTTGGAAGCACCGGACCAGATGTTGCCGATAGGAGCATCGTAAGCCTTGACATACGCTTCGCCCAACTTGAGCCAGGTAGAAGCCTTGGTGGCCTTCTTGGCGTTCTGTGCGGCAGAAAGCGCAGTCTCGATAGCCTTTTTGGAATCGGTTACAGACTTGGGTTGTGCCTGGGCAACCTGCAAACCTGCGAGGATTGCCACAGCGATCATCAATTTCTTCATGGTCTTATTAATTGAGTGAATTATCATTATTGTTCTCATTCGTTTCTGCGTCCGCTTCTTCTTCTGTCTTCGTCACGACCGAAACCGCGGCAATCGCATCACCTTCCTTGATGTTGATCAACCGGACTCCCTGCGTCGCCCGTCCTGCCGTACGGATATCGGCGACCGGCATCCGGATCGTCAGTCCGGAACGGTTGATAATCATCAAGTCGTTTTCATCCGTCACATTCTTGATTGCCACCAGTTTTCCGGTTTTCTCCGTGATGTTCAAGGTCTTCACACCCTTTCCACCCCGGTTCGTAATCCGGTACTCGTCAAAATCCGTGCGTTTGCCGTATCCATTCTCGCTGACCACCAGAACCGTATGATTATCATGGTCTTCGGCATTCGGATCGTACGAAATCGCACCGATTACTTCATCATCTTCTTCAATATTGATGCCACGGACACCGGAAGCAGTCCTGCCCAACGGGCGGGCATCCGTTTCCTCGAACCGGCAGCAACGTCCGTTCTTGGCCGCGATCAGCACCTGCTCGCCGCCGTTGGTCAGCACGGCATCCAGCAATTCGTCCCCTTCCCGGACCGTAATGGCATTGATGCCGTTCGCCCGCGGACGGGAGTAGGCCTCCAGGGAGGTTTTCTTCACGATACCCCGCTTGGTCACCAGCATGATATAGGTGCCGTTCACATATTCTTCATCCTTGAGGGAACGGACATTGATGTATGCCTTGATCTTATCATCCGGAATATTGAGGATGTTCTGGATGGCACGGCCTTTCGAGGCGCGGGATCCCTCGGGAATCTCATATACCTTCAGCCAGTAGCAACGACCGCTCTGCGTAAAGAAGAGCATGGTGCTGTGCATGTTGGCGACATAGATATGGTCGATGAAATCCTCGTCGCGCGTCGTGCTCCCCTTCATGCCGACACCACCCCGGGCCTGCAGCCGGTATTCGGTCAGCGGGGTCCGCTTGATGTATCCCAGATGGGAAATCGTAATGACCTCGTCATCATCGGCATAGAAATCTTCCGGATTGAACTCGTCGGCGCTCAAGGTAATCTCGGTCCGCCGCTTGTCGGCATACTTGGCCTTGAGTTCCATGGTCTCATCCTTGACAATCTGCAGCTGCATGGCCTCGCTGGAGAGAACCTCGTTGCAGTAAGCGATGAACTTGGCCAGTTCGTCGTATTCCGCCTGCAGCTTCTCCCGCTCCAAGCCCGTCAGCTGGCGCAGGCGCATCTCGACAATGGCCGTCGCCTGGACCTCGGTAAATCCGAAGGTCTCCATCAACTGATTCTTGGCCTCATCCACGCTCTTGGACGCACGGATGATCCGGATGATCTCATCGATGACATCGATGGCTTTGAGCAACCCTTCGAGGATGTGCGCGCGCTTGCGAGCTTTCTCCAGATCGAATTGCGTGCGCCGGACCACGACCTCGTGGCGGAAGTCCACGAAAACGCGGAGCATGTCCTTGAGCGTCATCGTCATCGGCCGGCCCTTGACCAGGGCGACATTGTTGATGGCGAAGCTGGACTGCAGTTCCGTATACTTGAACAGCGTATTCAGCACGACATTGGCGTTGGAGCCCTGCTTGACCCGGATGATCACGCGGATGCCCTCGCGGGAGGTCTCGTCGTTGATATAGGTGATGCCCTCGATCTTCTTGTCCTCGACCATCTGGCCGATCTTCTCGATCATCGCCCGCTTGTTCACCATGTACGGGATTTCCGTAATGACGATGGTCTCACGGCCGTTTTCAGCCACCTCGATTTCCGTCTTGGCACGGACAACGACACGGCCGCGCCCGGTTTCGTAGGCATCGCGGATTCCCTGGGTTCCCTGGATGATACCACCCGTGGGGAAATCAGGGCCCTTGATGTATTTCATCAATTCTTCCGTCGTAATCTCAGGATTGTCCACATAGGCGCAGATCGCGTCGCACACCTCGCCGAGGTTGTGCGGAGCCATATTGGTCGCCATGCCGACCGCGATACCGGAAGAGCCGTTCAGCAACAGCAGCGGCGCCTTGGTCGGAAGGACCGTCGGTTCCAGCTCCGTATCGTCGAAATTGAGCATGAAATCGACCGTCTGCTTGTCCATGTCCGCCATGACAGATTCGGTGATCTTCTCCAGCTTGGCTTCTGTATATCGCATCGCCGCAACAGGGTCACCGTCCATGGAGCCGAAGTTCCCCTGCCCGTAGACCAGCGGATAGCGCTGGTTCCAATTCTGGGCCAGGCGCGCCATGGCGTCATACACGCTGGAATCGCCGTGGGGATGGTATTTTCCCAGCACTTCACCGACCACCTTCGCGGATTTGCGCGTCTGTCCGGAATAACTCAGGCCGAGGCCGTCCATGCCGAACAGGACGCGGCGCTGCACGGGTTTGAGGCCGTCCCGGGCATCCGGCAGGGCGCGGGACACGATGACCGACATGGAGTAGTCGATATAGGCACTCCGCATTTCCTCATCGATGTTGACCTGTTCGATCACACCGGACAGCCCCTCTTCTTTCTCTTCTTCTCTTC
Source organism: uncultured Bacteroidia bacterium (assembly GCA_902796455.1). Classification (GTDB taxonomy): domain Bacteria; phylum Bacteroidota; class Bacteroidia; order Bacteroidales; family UBA932; genus Cryptobacteroides. Next base: position 557 of record CADBPH010000368.1, on the reverse strand, counting down.
TTATTTCTTCGTTGTCCATCATAAAATGAATTCATTCAATCACCACTTTGGAAGTGGCTATCATAAACATGCAAATTTAAGAAAAAAATCTCAGCCGGACAAATTCCCGGGCATGGAATGGCATCTAGAAGATTTTTATTACATTTGTGCGCTATGGACATCAAGATATCAGACGAACTGAATGGAATTATCAGCTATTCCCGCGAGGAAGCCATGCGGACCGGCAGCTACGGCATCGGCCCCGACCACCTCTTTCTCGGGATCATCCGGCACGTGGACAACCGGGCCTATGAAATCCTGACCGCACTGGACGTCCTTCCCTCGGAGCTGAAGAAATTCATCGACACCCGCATTTTCACCAACGAACATATCCCCTACTCGGAACTGGAACACATCTCCTTCTCCCGGGGAGCACAGAACGTATTGAGTCTCACCATCATGGAAGCGACACGGCAGAAAAGCCGCGAAGCTTCCTCGCAGCATTTGCTGCTGGCGCTCTGCCGGACGACCGGCAGTTACGGCCAGGCCTATCTCCGCAGCATCGGGATCGACTACGG
>CADBPH010000367.1 GCA_902796455.1 uncultured Bacteroidia bacterium | reverse complement strand
TTATTTCCAGCAGGCGCAGAACGGCATGTTCGTGCGGATGTCTGTCATTTCCTATTTGTTGGGATATCGGTAAAAACCAACGCCTGATTGAACTGCAGAAACATGTCCGAGGGCAACTTTACCTGGTCAGCCCACACGATCCGATACACGGATGCTGTCCAGACCGGCGGAGGAAAGGACAAAAAGACGATCACGGTGGACGACATTGACATGTATAAAGTCCGGGTCCTGGTCTGGTAATGCTTATCTTTATCCCGGCAAATTGCCGGGATTATTAGAAATTTATTATATTTACGCACAACATGCGATAAAAACGTTATAAATCTGTTCATTTTTACTTAAAATTCGATATGGGAAAAGTACATGTATTCAATGCCGGTCCCTGCCTCCTTCCCGAGCAGGCCATTGACAACGCGATCGCCGCGCTGAAAGATTTCAAAGGAACGGGGGTTTCCGTCCTCTCCATCTCGCACAGGACAAAAGAGTGGGATGCCGTGATGGACGAATGCCGCGGGCTTTGGAAAGAGCTGCTGCATATTCCTGACACCCACGAGGTTGTCTTCCTCGGAGGCGGCGCTTCCCTGCAATTCCTCTATGTCGCGATGAATTACCTCGAGCACAAGGCGGCCTACCTGGATACGGGGGTCTGGGCGCACAAGGCCCTGAAGGAAGCCAAAGGGATTGGCGATGCGTATGCCATCGCCTCGTCTGCCGACAAGAATTACACCTATATCCCGAAGGGCTTCGAAATCCCGGAAGATATTGATTATCTGCACATAACTACCAATAACACCATCTACGGCACGGAGATTAAGGAAGACCTCGACTGCCCGGTTCCGCTGATCGCAGACATGTCTTCCGACATCATGAGCCGCCCCGTCGATGTCAGCAAATATGCCCTGATCTACGGCGGCGCGCAGAAGAATGTCGGTCCTGCCGGCGTCATCTTCGCCATCATCCGCAAGGACTCCCTCGGCAAAGTGAGCCGCTACATCCCGACGATGCTCGATTACCGCACGCACATTGACAAGCTTTCCATGTTCAATACGCCGCCGGTATTCGCCATCTTCGTGATGAACGAAACCCTCAAGTGGATCAAGAGCATGGGCGGTGTCGAAGCCATCCACAAACTGGACCAGGAGAAAGCAGACCTGCTGTATGCCGAGATCGACCGGAACCCGCTCTTTGTCGGGACGGCTGCCAAAGAAGACCGCTCCATCATGAACGTGTGCTTTGTCATGGCTCCCGGCCACGAAGACCTTCAGGATGAATTCCTTGCCTTTGCAAAAGAGCGCGGCATGATCGGCATCAAGGGACACCGCTCCGTCGGCGGATTCCGCGCCTCGATCTACAATGCCTGCTCCAAGGAGGATGTCCAGGCCCTCGTCGACTGCATGAAAGAATTCGAAACCCTCAAAACGAAGTAGGCCATGAAGATACTTGTCGCTACCCAGAAACCTTTCTCCGCCGCTGCCGTCGCGGGGATTCAGGAAATCGTAACGGCCGCAGGCCATACTTTTGCGCTGCTGGAGAAGTATCCCGGACAGGATGAGCTGATGGCTGCCGCAGCCGATGCGGATGCGCTGATCATCCGTTCGGACAAAGTGACCGCCGAAGTGCTGGATGCAGCCAAGTCGCTGAAAATCGTGGTGCGTGCCGGTGCCGGCTTCGACAATGTCGACCTGGCTGCGGCGACGGCCCATGGTGTCGTGGTCATGAACACGCCCGGACAGAATTCCAACGCTGTGGCGGAACTGGCCATCGCCATGATGATTTACATGGCCCGCACCCAGTTCACGCCCGCCACCGGAAGCGAAATCATGGGCAAACAACTGGGTATCCAGGCTTTCGGCAATGTCGGCCGCCTGGTCGGCAAGAAAGCCGAAGCGCTCGGCATGCGTGTCATGGCGATCGACCCGTTCATCCCGGCCGAAAAGATTTCCGAAGCCGGCGCGGTCCCTGCCGCCTCCCTGGAGGAATTGTACAGCAGCTGCGACTATGTCTCCATCCACATTCCGGCCACGCCGCAAACGATTGGATCCATCGGCTACGAGCTGGTTTCCAAGATGCCGAAGGGCGCCGTCCTGGTCAACACGGCAAGGAAGGAAGTAATTAACGAAGAAGGACTTGCAAAGGCGCTTCGCGAACGTCCCGACTTGAAATACATTACGGACGTCGCACCGGACTCCTATGCCGCCATGCAGGAAGAATTCGGCCTGCGCGTGTTTGCGACGCCCAAGAAAATGGGGGCGCAGACAGCCGAGGCCAACATGAATGCCGGACTGGCTGCCGCGCGGCAGATCGTGGATTATTTCGCCACCGGCAATACCCGTTTCCAAGTCAATAAATAGCACACTGAACATGGTAAGAGTCAAACCTTTTGCAGCCATCCGCCCGCCGAAAGACCTGGTCACGGAAGTAGCCGCTCCCCCGTATGATGTCCTGAATTCCGAAGAGGCCCGGAACATGGCCGGGGAGAAATCGCTCCTGCACATTACGAAACCCGAAATCGATTTCGAACCGATGGCCGGGGAACATGAGCAGCGCACGTACGACAAAGCCGTGGAGAATTTCAAGAAATGGAAAGAACGCGGCTGGCTCGTACAGGATGCCAAACCCTGCTATTATGTCTATGCCCAAACCATGGACGGACGGACGCAATACGGATTGGTATTGTGCGCACACACAGACGATTACGCCGATGGAAAGATCAAGAAGCATGAGCTGACCCGCAAAGACAAAGAAGACGACCGGATGATCCATGTGCGCATCCAGAACGCGAACATCGAGCCTGTATTCTTCGCCTACCGGGACAACGCCCGGCTGAATGAAATCGTCGCAGCCGCCGCCTCCGGCACGCCGGAGTATCAGTTTACGGATGAGAACGGCTTCGGCCATGCTTTCTGGACCATTGCGGACGAAGCGGTCATCGCTGAAATCACGTCGATTTTCACCACGCAGGTGGATGCTTTCTATGTGGCTGACGGTCACCACCGGACGGCTGCCGCAGCGCGTGTCGGTGCTGAAAAACGTGCGGGCAATCCCGCGCATACAGGGCAGGAGGAATACAATTGGTTCATGACTGTCTGCTTCCCGCAGAGCCAGCTCAAGATCATTGATTACAACCGGGTGGTAAAGGACCTGAACGGCCTGACACCGGAGCAGTTGCTGAAAGCATTGGAGGAAGATTTCGAAGTCAGACTGGAGAGCAAGCCGCGTTGCGGCCGTCCGGCCAAACCCTATGCTCCGGCCTGTCTTCACAATTTCTCGATGTACCTGGGGAAGAACTGGTACAGTCTGCAGGCAAAGGACGGCCGCTTCGACGACAAGGATCCGATCGGCGTGCTTGATGTGACCATCCTGTCCAATCTCGTTCTAAACAAATTGCTGGGTATCACGGATTTGCGCACAGACAAACGGATTGACTTCGTCGGCGGAATCCGGGGACTCGGAGAGCTTTCCCGACGCGTGGACAGCGGCGAGATGGCTGTGGCCTTCGCGCTCTACCCGGTTTCAATGGAGCAG
>CADBPH010000366.1 GCA_902796455.1 uncultured Bacteroidia bacterium | reverse complement strand
TTGCTGATCGGAATTTACTCCGGCAGGACGCCGGCGGAAATCGCCTCTTCGGATTTCTCCTTCATTGACCGGATCGGCCTGAAAGAGAACCTTTCCCCGACGCGGGCAAACGGCTTGGTCTCTATGATCGAGCGAATCAAAAACATGGCAAAAGAGAATCTATCGTGAATAATAACGACAACATACTGACGGCAGAAGACGTCAAGGAACTTGCTCCGCTCTACAGCGACGTCGTCCTGGCGCTGAAGCAAGTATATGATCCGGAAATTCCGGTGAATATCTACGACCTCGGGCTCATTTACGACCTGCACATCAACAAGGAGCGGGAAGTATACATCAAGATGACGTTCACGGCCCCGAATTGTCCGATGGCGGACGAAGTCATGCTGGACGTGAAAACAAGCGTAGAAGACGTTCCCGGGGTGAAAAAATGCGAAATCGAACTGGTTTTCGAGCCCGCTTGGGACCGGAGCATGCTGTCCGAGGAAGCAAAAGTCGAACTCGGCCTGGAAGATGATTAAGACAATCCCGCTCTATCTGGCCCTCGGGTCCAATCTGGGAGACCGGAAAGAACATCTCCTTTTCGCCATACGGAACCTGGACGCGATGCTGGGAACCCGGCACGCCGCGTGCTCCCGGTTCATGGAAACGGCGCCGGAAGGGTTCCAATCGGAGGATCTGTTTCTGAACGCAGCCGTCCTGTACAAGATTCCGGACGCCGGACAGGATCCGGCCCTGTTCTGCCGCTCCGTCCTGGCGATCTGCAAGGAGATTGAAGCGCAGGCGGGACGCTCCCCGCAAGCCCCCCGCTACGATGCGGCCGGCAATCGGATCTATACCTCGCGCCCCCTGGATATCGATGTCCTCCTGTACGGAGATTTCCGCATGGACACGACAGAACTGACGATCCCGCATGCACGGATGGCCCGGCGCGCGTTTGTCATGACGCCGCTGCGGGAAATAGTTGAAGAACAGACATGCATGGCATTTCCCGAAATATTCGTAAATTCGCAAACTTTAGAAGAATAAAACCAAATCATAATGACACAAGAAGAACTTTTCAAGGTATTGGTTGCCCATTGCAAGGAATATGGCTTCATTTTCCCTTCCAGTGAGATTTACGACGGCCTGGCTGCCGTTTATGACTACGGCCAGATGGGCGTTGAGCTCAAGAACAACATCAAACGGTACTGGTGGGAGGCCATGACGCGCCTCAACGAGAACGTCGTGGGCATCGATTCCTGTATCTTCATGCACCCGAAGACCTGGGTGGCTTCCGGACATGTCGCGGCGTTCAACGATCCGCTGATTGACAACAAAGACTCCAAGAAGCGCTACCGCGCCGACGTCCTGATCGAAGACTATCTCGGCAAGATCGAGGAAAAGATGAACAAGGAAGTCGCCAAAGGCCGCAAGAAATTTGGGGACAGCTTCAATGAGGAACAATTCCGCGCCACGAACCCGAACGTCCTGCGCGAGAAAAAGAAATATGATGAGGTTCACGCCCGCTATCTTGCTGCAGAAGAAGCAAATGATTTACAGGCCTATCGCGATATCATCGTTGACTGCGGCATCGTGTGTCCGATTTCCGGAACCGCGAACTGGACGGAAGTCCGCCAGTTCAACCTGATGTTCAGCACGCAGATCAGCAATACCGGCGCTTCCGACGACAAGATTTACCTCCGTCCGGAGACCGCCCAGGGAATTTTTGTGGAATACCTGAATGTCCAGAAGACGGGCCGCATGAAAATCCCGTTCGGAATCGCCCAGATCGGCAAAGCCTTCCGCAACGAGATCGTCGCGCGCCAGTTCATCTTCCGGATGCGGGAGTTCGAACAGATGGAAATGGAGTTCTTCTGCCGTCCCGGAACCGAGATGGAGTGGTTCAAGGCCTGGAAAGAGAACCGGATGAAATGGCACGTCAATCTCGGCATGGGCGCAGAGAATTACCGGTTCCACGACCACGAGAAGCTGGCCCACTACGCCAATGCCGCCACGGATATCGAATTCAACTTCCCCTTCGGGTTCAAAGAGTTGGAGGGAATCCACTCCCGGACCGACTTCGATCTCGGTAACCACCAGCGGATCAGCGGGAAAAAGATCCAGTACTTCGACCCGGAAACCGGCGAAAGCTATGTTCCGTATTGCGTGGAAACATCCATCGGAGTCGACCGGATGTTCCTGGCTGTCCTGAGCCATGCCTACACGGTCGAGCAACTCGAGGGCGGCGATTCCCGCGTCGTGCTCAGCATCCCTGCCCCGCTGGCTCCGGTCAAGGTGGCCATCCTCCCGCTTGTGAAAAAGGACGGCCTGCCAGAGAAAGCCCAGGAAGTTGTGAATGAGCTGAAATACGATTTCGCTTATCAGTACGACGAGAAAGACAGCATCGGCAAGCGGTACCGCCGCCAGGATGCAATCGGAACGCCGTTCTGCGTCACGATTGACAACGAGACAATGAGCGACAACTGCGTGACGGTCCGCTACCGCGACACCATGGCCCAGACGCGCGTCCCGATCGCCGAGCTGCGCGCCATGATTGACAAAGAAGTCAATATGAGCAATTTGCTGCGGAACCTGTAGCCGCAGGAACGGCGTCTACAGCACGTCGAAAGCAAAGACATGCGCCTTGTCGCGGCCCCAAGTCTTGTCGACAATCAGGCGCATCCCGTATACCTCGACCGGATCGAAGGTCACTTTACGAAGGCGACGATAATTGTCGCCTTCGGCGTATACGGTCTTCCACTCGTAGGACTTCCGGCCCGTCTTGACCTGCACCTCCAGCCGCCAGTCACGCGCCATCATTCCCGGCAGGCTGACCCGTTCCGGGGTTGCTTCCAGTTTCCGCATCCGCTTGGAGCGCACCTTGAAATGGGAGTCGAAAATCACGCGGGCGCCCGATACCGTGACCGGCTTTTTCCAGGTATAGGTGATGTCCGCTGCACCCGGAAGGACCCAGACACCATTGTCCACCTTGTCCCATGAACGGTCAATTCCGTTGCGGAGCGGCTCGAGGGCCTCTGCACAGGTCGCCGAAAGGGTCAGGGGAGACACTTTGCGCCAGCGGTAAGGCAGCATGCAATCGTCGTCTTCCAGCATGTCCTGGACCTCGGCGATATGGTCCCGGCGGACTTCTGCGGGCGTTATTCCTTCGCGCAAGGCAACCGCCGCTCCGGTGCCGCAGGCCTGGCCCAACAGGGCGCAGGTGGCCATGACGCGGGTAGAAGACAGGCCCATGTGGGTACAGGAAATATCCCGGCCCGCGAACATCAGGTTCGGGACATTGACCGAATACAGACAGTCGAACGGAATGCCGAAATAATCCGGCACCGAATACTGTATGCTGAGGTAGCCCTTCCTGTGGAAGGCCTCCGGATCATGGTCGTCCAGCGTCCATCCGCCATAGGCGATAACGTCCTCGAAATGACCGCCGGAAAGCACGTCATGCTGGTTCAGGATATGCGGGCCGATATAACGGGTCGATTCCCGTTTGCCCGGCAGAGAACCGATCCAGTCCAGTTCATATCCGTCGCAACGGCCGTCCGGGTGGTTTTTCATGTATTCCCAGACACCATATGCAATCCGCTTGAGTTCAAACTGGATATCCGGGGCGTCAAAAATCGTGTCCACATTGCCCCCGAATTCAATCCACCAGAAATTGTTGTCCTTCGGATACAGCCGCTTGTACAGATACTTCACGCCGGGAATCGTCGAATTGGGCGTATCGTAGTTGAAATCATCGTCCGTAAAATGATATGCCCATTCCGGAGCGACAAAGGGAACGTTTTCATCGGTCTTGCGCAATTGCAGGAGCAGGGAGTTGCCCATTGTCTTGTAATCGCCGCCCTCCATGAGGAAGTCCTCGCCGAATTCCTCCGGGAGTTCGCGTCCCCGGCGGAATTTGGCGCCGCTCAGGCGCAGGATCCCGTCTCCCGTACAGTCCGCAAAGAGACGGCCTTTGATTAAATATCGCGTATAAGCATTTGTATTCCAGGCTTTTACCGCTGCAATCCGAGGGCCGTCCATGACGACATCTTCGACCGAGGTGTTCAGCAGGAGTTTGATGTTCGGTTCATCGATCACGGTCGACAAGATCACGTCATCCCAGAGGGTGTAACGCTGAAGCGGATTGTAGCGGAAATTCCGCAGCTGCATCTCCTCCAGGATCCCCGCTTCCGAGTACTGGCTTTTCAGGACGCCGACAATTCCCATCCGCATTTCACTGGATGCATTGCCGCCCAATACGGGCCGGTCCTGGACCAGGATCACTTTCGTGCCGTGCCGGGCGGCAGAAACCGCCGCACAAACACCGGCAAGACCGCCGCCGCACACAACCAGGTCTGTTTCCAATTCAACATTCTTGATGACCGGAGAGTTTTTTTCAGTCAGCATGGTGCTCTGTACCTGTGCCCCAGCCGGAACCATCAGCGCGAACATGGCGCAGAAAAAAGCGAGAAAACGTTTCATATCCGATGTTTTAGCCTCGTAAATTTGGCAATTTTTTTCGAAATATCTAACTTTATGCAAATACAGATTTGACTCTTTCATCATGAAAGTTGCATTATTTATCCCTTGCTATGTCCGGGCTGTGGATCCGGACGTCATCGAAGCCTGCTGGAAACTGCTCCGGCACCTGGGCGTCGACGTGGAGATTCCGCCTGGACAAACTTGCTGCGGCCAGCCCATGGGAAACGCTGGTTATGAAGAAGATACAAAAGCGCTGAAGGCGCGTTTCGAAACGCTTTTCCAGCAGTATGACGTCATCGTCGGCCCGTCTTCCAGCTGCGTGGCCTATATCCGGGAACACTACGGGGACCTTTTCCGCGGCCGGATCTTCGAAATCTGCGAATACATCCATGATGTCCTGAAACCGGAGTCGCTCCCGGGCCGCTTCCCGCACAAAGTGTCGCTGCATAACAGTTGTCACGGCACACGCCTGGCCGCCCTGGCCGCTCCATCGGAACTCAACATCCCGTATTTCAACAAATTGAAAGATTTGCTGGGGCTGATCGACGGCGTAGAAGTCGTCGAGCCGGAGCGGCGGGATGAATGCTGCGGTTTCGGCGGACTGTTTTCGGTCGAAGAAAGCGCTGTCTCCGTCAAGATGGGAACGGACAAGGTCCGCCGGCATATAGAAACGGGGGCGGAATACATTACGGCCGCCGATTCTTCATGCCTGATGCATCAGGGAGGCATCATCGCCGCGAAAAAACTCCCCATCAAGACCATCCACATCCTTAAAATCCTTGCCTGCGGATTATGAGTGAACCCAAACATGCGGCTGCCGCGGCAGCTTACCTGAAAGATACAGCCAAAGTCGACTGGCAGGACGAAACACTCTGGCTCGTCCGGGGCAAACGGGACCGCCTTTCCAAGGAACTTCCCGAGTGGGAGCAACTGCGCGAGGCGGCTTCGCAAATCAAACTCTACAGCAACTCTCATTTGCCGGAATTGCTGGAACAATTTGAACAGAAGGCGGTTGCAAATGGCGCTATTGTTCATTGGGCAAAGGATGCCGAAGAATACCGGCAGATTATCGGGGGGCTGCTCCAGGATCATGGCGTCCGCCTCTTTGTCAAGAGCAAATCCATGCTTTCGGAGGAATGCGGGCTTGTCCCCTACCTGAAAAGCCTCGGAATCGATGCGGTCGAGACAGACCTCGGCGAGCGCATTATCCAGCTGATGGGGCTCAAACCGAGTCACATCGTGCTGCCGGCCGTCCATATCAAGCGGGAAGAGGTCGGGCGCCTGTTCGAGCGGGAAATGGGGACGGAACCGGGAAACAGCGATCCGACTTATCTGACCCACGCGGCCCGGCGCAATCTCCGGGAGTATTTCCTGCATGCTGACGCCGGCATGACGGGCGCCAATTTTGCCGTCGCCTCCACCGGAGAGGTCGTCGTGTGTACGAACGAAGGCAATGCGGACATGGGCACTTCGCTTCCCAAGCTGCAAATCGCCGCTTTCGGCATCGACAAGCTGGTCCCCGACCGCGAAAGCCTCGGCGTCTTCACCCGGCTGCTCGCGCGCACGGCGACCGGTCAACCTGTAACCACCTATACGACACATTATTCCGCGCCGCGACCCGGCAGCGAATTCCACATCGTGCTCGTGGACAACGGGCGCAGCCGCATCCTGGCGGACCGGGAACATTTCCGGCTTTTGAACTGCCTGCGCTGCGGCGGGTGCATGAACACCTGCCCGGTTTACCGGCGCAGCGGCGGGTATTCCTACTCGTATTTCATTCCGGGACCTGTCGGGATCAATCTGGGCATGACGGCCGATCCGAAGCGGCACCAGGGCAATCTTTCGGCCTGCTCGCTCTGCCATTCCTGCAACGATGTCTGCCCCGTCAAGATGGATCTGGCTGACCAGATTTATTCCTGGCGGCAGCATTACCACGCGTCCCCTGCCAAGAAAGTCTTATCGGACGGCATGCGCGCCGTCATGGGCGGACCGGGTCGTTTCCATGCCGCCCTGGCCGCGGCGCCCGGGCTGGTCAAGGCGATGAAAGCCTGCGGCATTCAATGGGGCTCCGGAAGGGAATTTCCGGATTTTGCACCGGTAAAACAGCAGAAAAAAATTGATTCTCTGGACCATGAGCAGTAAAGATGAAATCCTCCGCAACCTGCGCGCCGCGGCGCCGCAGGAATTTCCGAAACCGGATTTGACCGCCCTCAAGGCCGCCGCGATCCGGTATGACGACGTCCCGGCACAGTTCTGTAAGGCGGTTACCGCCAGCGGAGGGAAGGTCGCGGTTCTCGAATCCGGACAAGACCCGCTGGCCCTTGCCAAGACCCTGTTTCCCGATACGGACAGCCTGACCGTCACCGAAGGGGTGTTCGGGGTTGCGGAAAATGGCTGCGTCTTCCTGGAAGAGCCCAAAGACCGGCCCAGGGCGGATTATTTCCTGCCCGAGGCGCTCGTCATGATTCTTTCCAAAGATGCCATCGTGGCGAACATGCATGAGGCCTACGACCGACTTGGTGAGAACGTAACGGGTTATGGGATATTTATTTCCGGACCATCAAAAACCGCTGATATCGAGCAGGCCCTCGTATTCGGCGCCCACGGAGCGCGGGAAGTCGCCGTCTTATTGAAACCATGAAACAAACACACGTGATAACCTGTGGAAGCGCTTCCGCAGAATTGGTGCTCCCGGGGTCCGGGCTGTACCGCGGCGTCCGGTTTGACCATGCCGGAATTTTCCGGAATATCCGGTTCCGGGACCATACCTACTCGGACCGGTGGCTGGACGGCCCGGAAGATCCGCTCCGGCATGACAATGTAACGGGGCCCGCCGAAGAGTTTTCCGCCATCGGATATGAGGAGGCGCCCGTGGGCGGTCCTTTCCTGAAAATCGGCGTGGGAATCCTGCAAAAAACCGAAGAGAAACCTTATGCATTCACCGCATCCTACCCGCTGGTGGACGGCGGGGAGCGGAGTTGTGAGGCCGACGGTTCTTCCGTTGTTTTCCGTCACACGATCCAGGCAGGGAAATGGGCGTATGATTATGTGAAGCGTGTAAGCTGGGAGAAAGAAGGGGTCCTGGTCCTGGAACACCGGCTGACCAATACGGGCGATGCCGTGCTGGACGGAACGGTCTATAACCATGATTTCTTTACGTTTGACGATGCCCGCCCCGGAAAGGGGTTCCGTGTCGACCTGCCGTATCACCCCAGCGGGGAATGGCGCCAGTGGCCGGACGATCTCCTGGTCGGGGAACTTACGCCAGACGGCATCCGGTTGAACGACGACGTGACACCGGGCAAGAAGATCTGTATCACACACTTGGGCTCTACGGACGGCAAGCCGCTTCCGTACCGGTTCTCGCTGGTACAGGAAGAAAAGAAGATGGGCGTGGATGTCGCATCGGAGGCCCCGGTCTGCCGCATTCAATTCTGGGGAAATCACCGCGTCGCCTGCATGGAACCCTTCATGCCGCTGCGCCTGAACAGCGGCGAAACGCGCTCCTGGACCGTACGCTTTTCTTTTGTAAAATATTGAACTGCATTATGAAACGTTCTCTCTTCCTCCTATCTGCCCTGCTTCTGTGCGCCGCGATGGCGTCCGCCTGCAAAGAAGAAAAGCCTGCCCAAACGGAAGATATTGCAGCCCTTTTCGCCGGGACGCCGCCCAGAGAGGCTTACCCGTGGGTCTGGTGGCATTGGATGGACGGTAATATTTCCAAAGAAGGGATCCGGAAAGACCTGCTTTGGATGAACGAGATGGGAATCGCCGGACTGCATCAGTTCGATGCGGGCGGAAGAAACACGAAAACC
>CADBPH010000365.1 GCA_902796455.1 uncultured Bacteroidia bacterium | reverse complement strand
TGGCGGCCAGGATGCTAGATCTGGGGTATTCCGCCGAGGCGGTGATTGCGGTAACCGGGCTTTCCCGCGAAGACATTGAAAGATGCGATACATGATCCAATAGCGGGCGCACTGCCCACCTGGTCAAGTTTACGTTGGTTCAAATGCAGGTTGAATGCGGCGGCCTCAGTATTTCATCTTGTATTTGTCGCAGAATTCCTTGGCTGGGGCGTAGCCGCATTTGGCGCTGAGGACACAATACTTTTCGCCCTTGAACAGTTTGCCGTCCAGGGCGTAAGCCTGACCGAGAGCCAGCAGGGTACGCCCGAGATCTTCGTCGTGGAACGTACCTTTGCGGAGCGCTTCTTCGGAGGTATTGTACAATGCGTAATACGTTTCCAATGCCTTCATGTACCAACTGATGGCCGGCTCCGGTTCCTTCATCCGCCGGCAGGCTTCGCCGAGGCCGTCATAAATCCAGTAATCCATGTAGGGGGAGCGGCCGGCATATTTACGGAGCCATTCTTGCGAAACGGTCCGCACCTGGGCATCCGTCCCTTCCAGGGGCAGGAGCATGCAGTACTGGTAATGGGTAAACATATCCAGCGCACCTTCCTGGTAAAGTCCGGCGAAAACCGTTGCGGCATTTCCGTAGTCCTTTTCGTCCAAATAATTCTGGGCCAGGTGTTTCAGGCTGTCCGTCGGCGTCAGCACCTCCCGGGCAGCCTCCTCCTGGGCATATTCCTCGTCCCAGACGACCGTAATCTGGTTGTCATCTCCGGTGACGGTCCCGACTGAGCCGAAGGCCGTATTGCCCAGCAACATCGGTACGCTCTGCTTTTTGATGACAAAGGCAGGCACATTCCGCACCAGCAACTTCTCCATGCGGAGTTCCCGGATGACCAGGGAAACCGCCTTGGTCGACGACCCGTCCGGCATTTTCAGGACGGTGGTGCCCTTCACGTCCTCGGCCGGAATATGGCCGTTCTCATACAGGAAAAGATAGGTGGTCGGGGAGAGACTGATGTACCAGCTCTCCTGCGTATAGAACGTCTTGACCGGAATGTCATTGATCCGGGCCGTAAAAGTCAGGCCGCCCTCTTCGGCGTGCAAGGGGATGATGCTGGTCTGTGCATGTCCGGTCAGCGGAAAGAGCAGCGCCAGCAGAAGGATCAGACAGCGTTTCATCTTACTTGGCATTTTCAAAACCGAAATATTGTCCTTTGCGGGTTGTGGGCACACCCGTCTTCATCCATGCGGGTTCCGGGGCTCCCTTGAGATAGTGGTCGAAGAATTGCTGGAGCCTGATGCTGAGGTCTTTCGTGTTTCTCCGCTCAACCAGGTTGTGCTCTTCGCCATTGTATTCCAGCAGCCAGGCCGGCTTGCCGAGACGCCGCAGTCCCATGAACATTTCGATGCCCTGATACCACGGGACAGCACCGTCATTGTCGTTGTGCATGATCAGGACCGGTGTGGTTACTTCCGGCAATTTGAAGAGCGGCGAATTCTCCATGTACAACTCGATTCCATGCCAGAGATCCCGGCCGATCCGGCTCTGGGTTTGTTCATACTGGAACTGACGGCTCATGCCGGAGGCCCAGCGGATGCCGCCATAGGCCGAGGTCATGTTCGAAACTGGAGCTCCGGCTCCGGCTGCCTTGAACAGGGAAGTCCGCGTGATCAGATAAGCAACCTGATAGCCGCCCCAGCTCTGTCCCTGGATCGCCATGTTGTCCCGGTCAATCCACGGATTCCGCGCCAGGGCTTCCGCGCCGCTGACAATGCAGTTGTAGGCAGACTCGCCGGGGAGCCCGGGCGTGTAGACAATGTCCGGGACAAAAACAATATAACCCCTTGATACATAGAAAGGAATATTGATAATCGACCGGCTGGGTGCTACGTTGTAATATTTGTAGAGATTCTCGGAATTCTTTTCATAGAAATAGATCATGACCGGATACTTCCGGGCCGGGTCGAAATCGTCGGGCTTGTACACCAGTCCGTCCAGCCGGGTGCCGTCGAAGGCATTCCAGTGGAAGAGTTCCGGCGTTCCCCAGTTGTATTCCTGCTGTTGCGGATTGATGGCGGAAAGTTTCTCTTCTGTTTTCCACTGCTTGGTGGTGCGGTAAATGTCCATCGGATTCCGGAAGTTCCCCTTGCAGAAGAGATAAGTTTCGGCCTTCCGGGCTTTTTTGATGCCTTCCCAGGTAAAACCGCCCTCGACGAGGGTTGACAGGGATTTTTTATCGCCGGCCTTGGCCATGTCCAGCGTCGCCAGCCCCCGGATTTTAGAAGCATTGTCAAAGACCGACAGCAGCAGGCGGTCGTCCGGATGGAAGGTGCGGTCTTCCTCCCGGTCTTTCGTGTTGATGTTCCGGTAGGTCTTGCCTTCGGCGCGGCCGCGTCCAAGGGTGAGGTTCTCCGCTTTCCCGTCAGCCATGCTGATTTTCCAGATGTCGTAGCGGTCATAGAGCAGGATATCTTTGTCCCCGTCTGTCCAGCCCGCCATGCCATACGGTCCCGGCAGCATCGGATGGTCGTCTTCTTCGTCCCAGAAGTTCACCCCCAGTCCTTCCGTCAGGATGCGGGTCTGCGCGGACTGTGTGTCATAGCATTTCCAATGACGCTCCCGAAGCGCATAGTATACCACGTATCGTCCACTGGGAGAAGTTGTTACGTTGCTGACTACATCCTCGCACAGGGCCGTGCGGGAGCCGTCGGCCAGGGAAACCAGGCTCAAGGAGGCAGGTGTTTGCATATCCCATTGGCTCTCAATGATATGTGCCGTCTCGTCAACGGAAAGGGCATAGTTTGCATCTCCGCGGTCAGCAAGGGAAATCCGGTCGTATTTGGAGAAAGTCAGGGGAATGATCTTCCCTCCGGAAATGACGGCGGTGCAGGTGGCAGCCAGATCCCGCGACAAAGATTTTTTCGTCATGGGCGGGAGCTCGGGTGCGTCCCAGTTCCAGATATCCAGACCGGCTGTCTCAAAGGGGACCAGCGAGGTATCTTTCGGAGCCTGGTACGCCTGAAT
>CADBPH010000364.1 GCA_902796455.1 uncultured Bacteroidia bacterium | reverse complement strand
TGGAGGGGAAATTAGAAGATTACGGTCTCATGCACTACATCCTGGGGCCGGAACGAAGCCACAATCCCGCCATCCTGGTCAAGAGTTACCTGGGGGTGGATTGGGAAGAGGAAGCGCCCCAGGCGGAAGCCGCCTCCCTGTTCGATGCACCTGCCAACTCCCCGGCTCGTGACTATTGCCGTGAAGCGGCAGCGGTACTCCTGACCGGGCGGAAGATCGCGGCGGAGCTGGCAGCACAGGAATCCGGACGGCTGTACGAAGAAATCGAGGCGCCGCTGATCCGCGTCCTCTCCAAGATGGAAAGGACGGGTGTCAAGGTTGACATCGCCCAACTGGAGCACTTTGCCACCTCCCTGCGCACGGAAATGAACCGACGGGAGGCCGTTATCCGCGAAATGGCCGGTGTCCCGGATCTCAACATCTCCTCCCCGCGCCAGATCGGACAGGTCCTGTTTGAAAAACTGAATCTGGACCCGAAGGCCAAGAAAAGCGCCAAAGGCAGCTGGAGTACGGATGAGGCAACCCTTTCCGCCCTTGCGGACCGGCATCCCATCATCGGGGAAATCCTGGAATTCCGCGCAGTCAAGAAATTGTTGTCCACATACATAGAGCCGTTCCCCAGCTATGTTTCGCCCCAGACGGGACGGATCCACACCACGTTCAACCAGGCTTTGACGGCCACCGGGCGCCTGTCTTCCTCCAACCCGAATCTCCAGAATATCCCGATCCGCACCGAACGCGGGAAAGAAATCCGGAAAGCCTTTGTCCCGGCGACACCGGACGGGGTGATCCTGTCCGCGGACTATTCCCAGATCGAACTCCGGATCATGGCCCATCTCAGCTGCGATGCGCACCTGATCCAGGCTTTCAAGGACGGCATCGACGTCCATGCGGTCACGGCGGCCAAGATTTTCGGCATCCCGTATGAGGAAGTCACCCAAGACCAGCGCCGGATTGCCAAGACGGCCAATTTCGGCATCATGTACGGCATTTCGGCCTTCGGCCTGTCCCAGCGGCTGGGCATCTCCCGGTCTGAAGCCGCCAAAATCATCGAGGATTACTTTGCCGCCTTCCCGTCCATCAAGACGTTCATTGAAGACACGCTGGTCGGCGCACGCGAGAATGGCTATGTAGAAACCATTTTCGGCCGGCGCCGCTACATTCCCGACATCAATTCCCGGAATGCCACCGTGCGGGCCCTGGCGGAACGCAACGCGGTCAATGCCCCCATCCAAGGGACCTCCGCGGACATCATCAAAATCGCCATGAACCGGATCGACGCGGCCATGACCGCGCAGCAGATGGCCAGCCGCATGGTCCTGCAGATCCACGATGAACTTTTGTTTGACGCAGTTCCGGAAGAAGTCCCCGCCCTCAAAGCGCTGGTGCGCGACCGGATGGAGCATGTCATCACCCTTTCCGTACCCCTAACTGTCGAATGCAATGAAGGAAAAAACTGGCTCGAAGCACACTGATCCCGAAGATGCCGCCCTGGTAGAAATGGCCTTGAAGGACAATTCCCAAGCCGCATTTTTCGCCCTCTACACCCGCTACCACGCCGGTGTAAAAGCGCACATTGCCAAGTATGTGCAGGAGCCGGAGGAAATTGAAGATATCTGCATGGAGAGTTTCGAAAAAGCGTTCAAACAGCTCCATACCTATAATAAAGAGAACCGTTTCTCGACCTGGATTTTCACGATTGCCCGCAATACCGCTTTCGACCACAAGAGCAAGGAAAAAATCCGGGGGCAGAAGATTGAGAAAACTTCCCTGGACGACACGATTCTCGAACAAATCGACGTCCCGTCCGACAGCATCAGTCCAGAAGAGGAAATCATTCTGGGACAGGATCATGAGAACCTGTTGACCTGCATCGGCGGGCTTCCGGACCTGTACCGGGAAGTCGCCGTACTCTGTTTCATAGACAACCTCGGTTACAAGGAAATCGCAGAGAAAACCGGCCTGCCCATCGGGACGGTCAAAACCCGGATCAGCCGGGGAAAAGCCCGGCTGGAACAAATGATGCTGGATAAAGAAAAATGAACGAAATGGATGCTTCCGCCTTCGATGCCTGGATTTCCGGGGCCTTGCCCGGAGTAACCCCGCTCCAGCGGGAACAATTCGCCGCCCTGGCGCCGTTGTACCAGGACTGGAACAGCAAGATCAATGTCATTTCCCGGAAGGATATGGAGGGACTGTACCTGCACCATGTCATCCACTCCCTGGCCATTGCCCGTTACCTTCAGGAAAACCTCGCGGAAGACAATGCCGCATGGCAGGAAGGGAGCACCGTGCTGGACCTGGGGACCGGAGGCGGCTTCCCGGGGATTCCCCTGGCCATCCTCTTCCCCCGGACCCGCTTTACCCTGTGCGACTCGATCGGGAAGAAAATCACCGTAGTCCGCGCCGTCGCTTCCGCCCTGGACCTGAAAAACGTCGAAGCCGTCCACGCCCGTGCCGAATCCCTCGGCCGGTCCTTCGATTACGTGGTTTCCCGCGCAGTGGCATCGCTGGAGGATTTCTACCCCTGGGTAAAAGGGTGCTTCCGCAAACGGATCCTCTACCTGCGCGGCGGGGACGTGGCAACAGAAACAGCCCTGTTGGCAAAGCGGTTCCGCCTGCAACCGGGGACGATTTCCACCTGGGCGGTGAAGAACTGGCTGGACGACCCCTGGTTCGACGGGAAATTCGTGGTTGATATCCATGCAAAGGTCAATAAAGTGTAGAAATATTTTGCTTTTTTAGGCAAAAAGACTACCTTTGCAATCCCATTTTTTCGGAAATATAAAAAATCAAGATAATGAAAAGGACATTCCAACCCTCTGTACGCAAACGCGTCAACAAACACGGATTCCGTGAGCGCATGTCGACTCCCAATGGCCGCCGCGTTCTCGCCGCACGCCGCCGTCATGGCCGCAAGAAATTGACTGTCTCTTCCGAAGAAAGATTCTAGTCGATCTATCATAGACCTAAAAGCGGGGTCAGTCTATGGGCTGCTCCGCTTTTTTTGCTATCTTGCAGGGAGAAGCTGTGTTATGGAACTGATGGACGAAAAATACATGCGGGAGGCACTCCAGGAAGCAGATGCCGCCCTGGGGGAAGGTGAAATTCCGATCGGAGCTATCGTCACCTGCCGGGGCAGGATTGTCGGCCGCGGGCACAATATGACCGAGCGGCTGCACGACCCGACAGCGCACGCCGAGATGATAGCCATCACCGCTGCGACGGAGGCGGTCGGCGGAAAATACCTGAATGAATGTACGTTATACGTGACCGTAGAACCCTGCCCGATGTGTGCGGCCGCATTGAACTGGGCACAGGTCGGCCGGATTGTCTACGGAGCGATCGACCCGCGCCGGGGGTACACCCTCTTCAGCCCCTCCCTGCTCCATCCCAAGACGGAAGTCGAAGCAGGAGTTCTGGGAGATGCGTGCAGCGCGCTGATCAAAGATTTCTTTAAGGACAAGCGGCCCTGACAGGCTTACAAATGCGCTTCGGCGATATTCCGGGCGATGCACGCCACAAGCCGGGACCGCGCCTCCACACTTGCCCAAGCCGTATGGGGCGTAAAACGGAATCGCTCGGGGTGGCGGGTATGAAGTAGCGGACTGTCCGCAGGAAGTGGCTCAGATTCATATACATCCAGCGCCGCACCGCCGATTGTACCCTGATCCACGGCCGCAGCAAGAGCGGACTCGTTCACAATGCCGCCGCGTCCCATATTGATCATAATCGCCTGGGGCTTCATCCGGGCCAGTTCGGCTTCGCCGATCAAATTCTGTGTCCGCGCATTGAGAGGCGCATGGACGGATACCACATCGGAGCGGGTAAGCAGTTCCTCCAGGGAAACGCTCGGATAGTCTTTACAGTGGGACGTCCCTGACGTGGAATAATAGATGACCTGCATGCCGAATGCCGTCGCAACGGCCGCAACGCGGGAACCGATGGTCCCCATGCCGATGATGCCCATCGTCTTTCCGTGCATTTCGATGAACGGACGCGACACGTCGGTGAACAGGAGGCCGGCAGAATAATGCCCCGACTTGACCCGCTCGTCGAAATAGGGGCCGTTCCCGAGCAGGGAAAGCAGGTGCATGAAGGTTTCCTGGACAACGGACTCCGTCGAATAACCGGCCACATTCCGGACAGGAATGCACCGCGCGGCGCATGCTTCCAAATCGATATTGTTCACCCCGGTAGCCGCCTCGCAGACCAGTTTCAGGGAAGGTGCCGCGTCCAACAAGGCTCTCGTAACCTTTACCTTATTAATAATCAGCACATCGCAGTCGCCGACCCGGTCGAGCGCTTCCGCCGCGGTCGAGTAAGGATAACAGACAAGTGTCCCCAGGGCTTTGATGGGATCGAGCGGGGTATCCCCCAGCGTGGCCGCATCCAGAAATACAATCTTCATATGCATATCGTTCCTCTCTGACAGCAAAGGTAACGAACTGACGGAAGGATACAAAAAAAATCAAGCCGGTTTTTACACCGGCTTGATTGTGCGCGGGAACAGAGTCGAACTGTCACGCCAGTAATAGGCACTACCTCCTGAGAGTAGCGCGTCTACCAATTTCGCCACCCGCGCTCAGAATGGATGACAAAGATACGAATCAAATTCGGAAATCCAAAGAATCCGTCTACTTTTTTCTCCTGTCTCCGGGCTTATCGCGCGGCGATGCATTCGATTTCGACCATCGCCCCTTTCGGCAACGTTTTGACTGCCACGGCGGAACGGGCAGGGAACGGAGCCTGGAAAAATTCGGCGTACACCGCATTCATCGCCGCGAAATCTCCCATGTCAGCGAGAAATACGGTCGTCTTGACGACATGGCTCAGATCCAGTCCGGCCTCCCGGAGAATCGATTGTGCATTCAACAACGACTGCCGGGTCTGCTGGGCAATCCCTCCCTCCGGGAAAACCCCTGTCGCCGGATCGATGGGCAACTGCCCGGAAACAAAAACAAGGCCTGCACCACTGTCGACAGCCTGGCTGTAGGGCCCGATGGCAGCGGGCGCCTTCTCGGTATTGATGATCTCCATAATCGGTATTTATTTAGGAACAAATATACAAAAAAGCAGCGGTTCCCTTGCGCATGGCTGGTTTTTCTTCTATTTTTGCAGGAAACCCTGCCCGAATGATCTCTGGGCCCGCATAACACTGAAAAATGAAAAAGATTCTGACCATTCTCTCCTGCTTGCTCTGCATCCATTCCTGGGCACAAAATAACCTGGTCATGCCCAGCGTCGACCCGGAAGGCGACTCGTTGGCCTTTATCCGCATGCGCGCCCGGATGGATTCCATCCGGCAATACCGTCCGACCGTCGCCGTTGTCCTGGCCGGAGGCGGAGCCCGGGGCATGGCCCATCTGGGTGTGCTGAAATATATGGAAGAGCTCGGTATTCCGGTCGACCTGATCGGCGGAACCAGCATGGGAGGCCTGGTCAGCGGCCTGTATTCCCTGGGATATAATGCAGAATACCTGGATTCGCTGGTACGTGCGATCGACTGGTCCGTCATGATGTCGGACAAGATTCCCGATGAATGCCAGTCTTACCAGGTCCGGAAGAACAAAGAGCGGTTTGCCCTGCGCATTCCCTTCCACTATGGAAAAGAAGATGCGGCGCAACGGCTCCGCCAGCAACGGGAATGGGAGAAATCGTACGGAAAAATCGACACGCATACGGCGGACATGGGTTCCGAAGTGGTCGCCCAGGCCAGTTTGGGCATGCCGGACGGCTTCCTGTTCGGCTTCAATGTTAGGAATATCCTGAGTTCCGTCACCGTTGGCTACCAGGACTCGCTGAAATTCGACCACCTGCCGATTCCGTTTTATTGCGTAGCGACGGATATGGCCAGCATGTCGGAAAAGAACTGGATGGAAGGCACCGTCGTCGATGCCATGCGTTCCACAATGGCCATCCCTTTCTATTTCAGGCCTGTACGTTTAGGCGGGATGGTCCTTTCGGACGGTGGGACCCGGAACAATTTCCCGGTTGACATCGCCCGGGCCATGGGGGCCGACATCGTCATCGGCTCAGAGATGCCGTCCGACCTCAATCTGTCGGAACTGAATTCCCTGACCAGCCTCCTCATGCAGAATATTTCGATGATGAGCACGGACGCAGCCAAGGTCACCCGCAATCATACGGATGTCCTGCTCCAGCACGTACTGGAGGGATTCAATATGTTGTCGTTCGATGACGAAAGCGTCAGCGAAATCATCCGTCAGGGATATGCCAAGGCGATTGAGCACAAAGAAGAATTTGAAGCCATTGCGAAAAGAATCGGTTCGGGAAAGGGCCAGCGGCCCACGCACACCGCCATCGATATCGGCAAGCAGAAAGTCCGCGTCGGCGAGGTCCGGATCGACGGGATTCCCGACAAGGAGGCGCGTTACTTGCTCCAATCCGCTTTCCTGCCCAAGAACGGGCTGTATGACCGGGCGGAAATCGAACGGATCCTTTCACTGATTTACGGGACCCGCGCCTTTGAGTCAGTCACTTACCGGCTCCTCGGTTCCGAAGCGCCGTTCACCCTTGTTTTCGAGTGCAAGAAAGGGCAGACAAACGAGTTCGGCGCCAGTGTCCACGTGGATACGGACGAAAGGGTTTATGTCAGCGCCTTCCTATCCACCGGAACCCGGAAGCTCAGCGGACTGCGTTTCCAGTCCGAGCTGAAAATCGGCAATGTCTCCGACTTGAAATTGGACCTGTCATACAAGACCCTGCGGAGATTGCCCGTACTGGGCATCGGCCTGCGGAACAAGTACACGAATGTCTCCTATTATAACAAGCAAGAAACGGTTCACCTGCAGACGCTGAACACGCGGGTTGACCTTTATGCCGAAGACGCGCGGCTGGTCTACGGAAAGGCCCGTTTCGGAATCACGACGGATTTCAACCCGTATGAAACCTACCTGGACCAGCATCTGGAGTGGCGCGAATGGGACTTCCGCAGCAACTGGCAGTCCGTCTTCGCATCGCTCAAACTGGATACATTCAATGACGGTTATTTCCCGACCCAGGGATTCCGCGCCACGCTGGACGCCCGCTATGTATTCAACGGTTACTCCATTGACATGAAAGACGACGGTTCCAGCACCAAACCTTTCCGGGGCAATATCAATCCCTACGGCGTGGGCGTGGCCAGCCTGTCCGTCGCCGTGCTGATGGGAGAACATTTTGTCTTCCAACCGTCCATGTATGCCGGCTTATTTACCGGAAACGCCAATCATATCGAGAACATCCACAGCCTGGTCGCCGGCGGATCCCTGGCAGGCCGGTACATGGAGTACCAAATGCCTTTCCTGGGCTTTGGACACGGTTTCTCCCTGTGTGAGGACTTTGCTGCGACAGCCGAAGCCGCCCTCCGTTACAGGCTGGGCCGGAAAAATTACCTCTCCGCAAAAGCTGCGGTCCTCCAGGACGCCGATGTCTTCAGCCAAATGTGGAAGAAAGACCTGACCGCCTATGCCTTCGGGACGGAATTCGCCCGCAAGACAGCCGCCGGTCCCCTCCAACTCGGGCTCCACTGGTGCGACGTCACCGGCTTTGGCGTAACCTTCTCCTTCGGGTTCAACTTCTGATGCCCTCCGGCCTCAGATTACGACCTCGCACGCATACGTCCGTTTCCAGGAACCGATTTCCAACCGGATAGCCGTCCGGGAGAAATCGAGCGTCATGGACTGATCCGCCAAATCCAGGGCGGCCCAGTCATATCCGCTCTGTTCCAGATATTCCCCGAGCGCAAAAGTGCGGACGCGGTTTTCCCCGTCGGTGATATCCAGAAGCAAGGAGGCATCGCGCTGCCGGGGCAGACAGATCCGGACCGTCCCGTCCGCATCCGGCTCCCGCACCACCTCAAACGCCCCCTCCACGGGATCGCCCGTGCGGGAAACTCCCCCGACATTCCCGCGGAAGCATAAGCGGAACGGGTATGCAGGCACCCCGCCCGATTCCATTATCCGAATCTCCAGGAAGCAGTATTCTTTGTGCAGGCAGACGGTGTCCGCCACCTCCTCCTCTGTCAGCGGGACAGAGAAGGCATCCAGCCACAACGGCGGCGCTGCCTCGCCCGTAGGAATCCGGAGCCCTTCCCTGACCGAGAAACCACAGTCTATCGGCTGGAAAACAGCCAAGTCGGCATGATTCCCTTCCAGACGGAGCCACACGGCAGTGTCCCGCCCTTCCAGGAATACCGTATCCCGACGGATGACATCGCTTCCGGTATCCGACGCTACGAGGACGGCAGCCCGGGGAGGGTCCCGGAAGTAAAGCCGCAGGGCGCATGGACAAAAGTTCCTGTCCTCCTTGACCGAACATCCGGGAGGAGTACTGAATAAGAGTACGGCCACAAGGACAGGAACCGCTGTCCGCCATTTGTCAGAAGACATAGCTCAAGGCAATGATCACGTCGCTGGGCAACAGGAACAGGGTACTCCCGCTCTCCTGGGTGATCCCGCAGACAGGACAGTCATACACCCTGTAGCGATCCGCTCCTGCCCAGAATCCCAGCCCGAATTCGAGATTGAACCGCTTGTGCAGCATATAGGTATATCCGGCCCCGAACCCGGCTCCGATCCTGTCCCCTTCCCGGGTTTCTTCCGATACCAGTCCGCCGACATTGTATTCCTGGTACTGCGCCCGGGAGGAGATCCACCAGCCGGAATACACATGCCAGGGCCAGTAACGGACCCCTGCGCCGTACGTTTGCTGCCGATTGTTGACCTGGTGCCGGTCCTCGCCCCATTCGAAAGAAAAGGGATTGTATTTCACGGCAGCAAATGCACTCCAGTGCTGTTTCCAGGCATAAGAGGCCTCCGCATTCAAGGTCGCCAGATTGGCGTATTCCACTACATTCGTCGACAAGGCCACTTTCTGCGCATGCAATGCAGGCATCGCCAGCATCCACAGGAATACAGGTAACATCCATCTACGCTTGCTCATCATCGCCTCCTCCCGTATACCGCGCAAAAACCTGATCGATTACCGCCTGGAATTCCGGATACAGGGCCAGCAGACTCCGCCGCAGCGACGCCTTGTCCGTCACATCCTCTCCCAGGGCAGAGAAAATCTGCGACACGGACATGCCCCGTTCATTCAGATACCGCAGGATCTGCGGCTGGAACCAATACGCATTCCCATTCTCCGGCATCGCTCCGCCGTAACGGTCATGGTAGATCTTATTCTGCAGGAAATACGCCCACATTTCCCCAACCTCGCAGTGGCCGGCGCCATTTCCGCTGCCCGAGCCGTACACATCTCCGCCGGAAGAAGCAAACGCCGTCAGGATGTACTCAATGAACTTGTCCCAATACTCCTTTCCGACCTGGGCGAAATGACTGGCATGAGCCATTTCATGGACGGTTTCCGAGTACAGACGCGCATAGGTGTCCTTCCCGGAAGCCCCGATCGTAACATCCGGCAGGAAGATTTTGACCAAGGGGATGTATTCTCCCACCATACTTGTCAGCAGATCGTTTTCCACAAAGGCTCCATGATGCAGCATGGCGGCGCTGCTCGGGCGGATTTTCTGGAAAATCCATACCCGCAGGTCAGCCGGAGGCGCCAATATGCCCAGGTCATCCTCCTTGCAACGGCTGATATAATCATAGATGGCATTGTTGACCACGCAGCGGCAGAACAAGCGCCTGTCCGATGCCGGCGTAACCGTCTCATCCTTCCCCTGCGGGGTCCCTTTGCCCAATGTAGAGGAAGAGGCAGGGACCAGGATTTTGTTCAATCCGATCGAAAACTTCGCCTGATTCTTGAACATCAACCGGTATCGGACATCGGCGGAGAACGTGGTACCGATCTCGTAGTAGCCATCCCGGTCGGTATAGGCGGAAGCGAACTTGACAAAGGTGTTGCAGACAACTTTGACGCCCGCCACGCCAAAAGGTTTCCCGCCATTGGCCGCGTCGTCCACAATGGTGATCCGCCCGGAGGGTTTCCCCGCTTCCGTCGCCCGCGTGAGCGGTTGCAATAACTCCGCATTCCCCGTCAACCGGAACGACTCCCGCTCAACGGCAGCCCAGTCGAATCCGTCCGGGGACCGGGTCGCCATGTTCTCATCCGGGATGAAACACTCGTCCAGGATTTCGTGCTTGATTCCCGGCGGAATCCGGAAGTCGCGCGGCACAACGGCATACTGCCAGGTAATCCGGTCTTCCGGGATCTCGGGATCATGATAATAATCTCCGTCCCGGACGATCTGGTAATCCACCGGATGGTCCATCAGGGCAAGTCCGGCCCGTTCCAGCATATTGTACTGCGCTTCCGTCTCCGGCAGGAAACGGACATAAATGTCCGTTGCTGAAACATCTATACGCGGCGCCTTGGTCGGGTACAACGACGCAAGCGCCTTGGTCATGTTCCGCACGGAATACGGGTCCTCCAGTTTGTCCCCAAGGACAATCATCTCGTGGGACAGGGCCTCCTCGGGGAGGGCCTGCAAAGCATCCGGCGCAAGCGGCTCCCGGGCGCATCCGCCGGCAGCCAACAACGACAGAGCCAATAAAATGAATCGTTTTTTCATGGTGCAGCTTTATTTGTTCCGTGCAAAAATACGGCAGGGTATCCGCATTCAGAAAAAATAAGCGTTTAAATTAAAAATCGCCATCCCACATGCGTAGAATGGCGATTTTTTCGCACAAAGAGCAAAATAATGCTGCAAAACGGACTAGAAGTAGGCCACGGTTTTCTGCTCGATCGCAGACATTAAGTTATTGGCCAGCCGGCTGACACCGAATCGGAACAGGCCCTTATTCAGCCACTCTTTGCCCAGCACGGTAGATACAATCGAGTAATAGCACACTGCATCCATGGCTGAGGAAATTCCTCCGGCGGCCTTGAATCCGACTTTCCGACCCGTCTTTTGGCAGAACGCCTTGACACACTCGCACATCACGTAGGCGGCCATCGGCGTGGCATTCACTTCCACCTTGCCGGTCGAAGTCTTGATGAAATCAGCGCCGGCTTCCATCGCAAGGAAGGATGCCTCGGCGATCCGCTCCGGCGTCACCAGCAATCCGCTTTCCACGATCACCTTGAGAATGATCTTCCGCCCGACTTTGACAGCGAGATTGTCCAGCGCCTGGCGAATGGCACGGATCTCTTCCGCAGCCCGCTCATATTCTCCGGCAAAGAACGCATTCAGGGCCAGTACGACATCGATTTCATCGGCTCCCCCTTCCACTGCCAATTCACATTCTTTTACCTTCACCTCCAGGAAACTCTGCGCTGTCGGGAAACTCCCTGCGACGCCCGTGATGTGGACACCCGGAGCGATCAGGCTTTTCCGAAGTGCCGGGACAAGGTTTGCAAACACACAGACCGAAGCCGGGCCGGGATAGCCGGGATACTCCGTCTGGAAAGCATTGATTTTCTCTGCCAGCCGCTCGATGGAAGCAGCTGTATCCGTCGTGTGAAGGGATGTCAGGTCCATCATGGACATGCACTCTTTCAGCACATCCGTGGACACCACGTTGTCGAGATTCTTGGCAATCAAGTCCAAGCTCCTGTCGATAGCTTCCTTATCAGGAGCATATCCATATTTCGATAAAAGATCCATTGTATAGTAGGTAATGATTATCCTTTGATTTGTATCTGGAATCCTTCTTCCAACAGCGGACGGACACATTCGCGCATCTGCCCGACCGTAAACTTTTCCAAACCCGCCTGCGGCGCCTCCCGGTCCAAGGTATAAACCATGATCTCACGCGGATGCAGCTCACGGACCAGATCCATCCATCCCTGCAGCACTTCCGGAGAGGAAGAATCGAAATCCCCGCTCCGCAGGAACATCGTCTGCAAGATAAAATTCCCTTCAAAGCGCTTGAGATTTTCGACCACCGCCCGCACATGGTAATCCCGGGCGGGCCGGTTGATCCGCGCGGCCAGTTCATCGGTAGGAGCATCGATTTTCAGGATCGGATTGTCCACTTTGCGCAAGGCCTGGAAAACAGGTTCCCGGCCGAGGCGCGTCGCATTGGACAAGACCGAAACCTTCGCCGAGGGAGCATACTTGTTCCGAAGCGCCAATGTAATGTCCACCATTTCAGGGAAATCCGGATGAAGCGTAGGCTCTCCGTCCCCGGAGAAGGTAATGGAATCGATTCCGATGCTACGGCCGGCACAATCCTTCAACGCCGCTTCCAGGGCGTCCTGCAACTGCCCGGGAGTCGGAAGGGTCCGGTCCTCCCGTCCATCCTTGTTCCAGCCGCATTCGCAATAGATGCAGTCGAAATTACATAATTTCCCACGGGTTGGCAACAAATTGATACCCAGCGAGGAACCCAGCCTGCGACTGAAAATCGGGCCGAAAACCAATTCTTCCCGCATCATGGCCGGTCCCTCCTGACGGCGGATGCGACCAGACGCCGTGAAGTACTGGCCGTCGTGAGGCGCCCGTCCCTGTCCAGATGGTCGATCAGCACAATGCCGGGGTGCTTGCCCGGGGACAACGTCCCGAGTTCATCCTCCTTGGAGAGGAATTCTGCTCCGCCCAGACAGGCCCAGTCCAGGATTTCCCCAAACGGGATATCCGGGAAATTCTCCTGCAGACAGAACATCTCGCGCACCATATCCAGGTCGTCATTGCTGGAGAGCGAATCCGTGCCGAGGCAAAGCCGCATGCCCGCGGAACGCATCTCTCTCACCGGAGGCAACGCACGATGGATAAATATGTTGGAAAGGGGGCAAAGTGCCACGAAAGCATGGCGGAAACGCGCTTTCACCGCTTCCATGCCCGGGCGGTCCATGCAAACCTCATGCACCAGGAGGACATGTTCGTCATACGGGGCGGGGTGCACTTTTTCCAACCGGTCCAGGAAATACATCAGTGAAGAATCTCCCGTCACAGGCGGCGTACGCATCCCGGCCTTCACCCGGTTTTCGTACATGGGCCCATTCCCGTAACGCAGCATCATTTCTTCCTCTTCGGACTCTTCACTGTGATAGGACAAGAAGCCCGCAGAAAGCGCCGCTGCGCTGGACGCCGTCAGCAACTCCGGGCTCATCGTGTAACATGCATGGGGCGTCGGCGCCGCATCCAGTCCCAGGGCGCGGGCGGAATCCTGCAGGCGGAAAGCCCCTTCCATCACAGCCGGGACATCCTGCGGCTCCGTCCCGAACACTTCCAGGAAAGTCCGCGTATACAGGGGAGAAGCGGCTTTCACGGCAAATGAATCCGCACAGTTGCTGATGTCCGCCATGGCACTGACTCCCCGGTCCCACAGCGTCTGCATCCACCGGGCGATGCCGGCCACCTTTTCTTCCTGGGGGCACGTATCCCGCAGGGCATTGATCTGGTCGATAAAACCGGCCATCCCCGTTCCTTTGCGGAAGAGTCCTTTCATATAAGACAGTTCCACATGGCAATGGGCATTGACAAAGCCGGGGACCAGCGCACCGTCATAACGGACCGCCTCCGACGCATAATCCGTACAGGGTCCGACCGAGCGGATGCACCCCGTGTCGTCAAACGCTACATAGCCCTCGACAATCGGGTCCTTCCCCTCAAGAGTGTATACGTACTTTGCCGCGATTCTTTCCATGGGACCTCTTTGGATGACTCAATGTATCTACTTTCTGCCGCGGGGCCGCACCGGCATCCCGGGACAGGGTATCCCTGCGCTCCGCTTCTCTTTCAGCGATTTCCAATTCTTTGACGCGCTTTTCGAGCAGGGACTTGCTTTTTCCGACAATCCGGTACATCCGCTCCGGATCGCCCATGTAGACGTCCAGCGACTTGCGGTAATCGGCTACCGTATAGCCGTACTTCCGCAGGACCGGTTCATACACCTGCATCGTATCTGTCTGGCGGAGCAGATTCTTTGTGACGATCCACTGATCCACCAGGAACATGTCGGCATAAATCCGGGCCATTTTGGCAGGCGGTATCACCTCCGCCTTCTTCCCGCAGGAAAAAAGCAGCACCGCCGCCAGAACCGGCATCAGAAAACGTCCCGCACCGCGCATCTTACCTGAGTTGTGCACCGAATTCATGCTGGAAGGTCGCGAGCAATTTGCTGACGACTTTTTCCACCTCATTGTCAGTCAACGTCTTCTCCATATCCTGAAGGACGAATCCCAGCGCATATTGTTTCTTGCCTGCAGGAATCTTGTCCCCCCGGTATACATCAAAGAGCGTGACCTGCTTCAGCAATTTCTTGGCCACACGCAGGGCACTCCGCCGGAGATCGGCATAGGTAACGGACTCGTCCACCAACAGCGCCAAGTCGCGGCGCACCTCCGGGAAGCGGGGCAACTCATTGAATTTCACCTTGACACGGGAAATCAGTTCCAACAAGACCGGCCAGTTGATTTCCGCCGCGAAAACACTCTGGCGGATATCGAATTTCTTGGCCAGGGACGGACGGATGGTACCCATGACGGCCAACTCCTTCTTTCCGCCGGGAAGCAGGTAAACCATTCCTTCGGAGAAGAGGTCAGCCGGGGCGGGCCGGGTCTGCAAATCGTAAATATCCACGCCGTAACGGCGGAGCAGGAGTTCCAGATACCCTTTGAGCTGGAAATAGCTGCCCTTCTGCGCATCGAGCCGCCAAGTCTTCTCGGCCGGACCGGTCATGAACAGGGCGAAGCAAGGATGCTCCTCATAGGAAGAAAGGGTGGTTCCATCCCCTTCCGGAAGCCGGCGGTATACGCTGCCATATTCAAAACTCCGGATGGTGGACACCTGCCGGTTGATATTGTATGCAATCACTTCCAGACCGCCCAGCAGCAGGGTCTGACGCATGACATTGAGGTCGGAACTGAGCGGATTGACGATGCCGACACACGCGGACTCGGGGAAAGTCTCCAAGCCGGCGTACAGGCTGCTCTTGGTCAGGGAATTATTCATCGTCTCCACGAAGCCGTTGGCTGCCAGGAAATTGGAGATATAATTCCGAACGGCTTCCGGATCCGGCGAGGGCGTCGGGGAAACCGACATGCGCATCGAAGAAGGCAATTCGATGTTGTTATACCCATATATGCGGAGCACCTCCTCGACGACATCGCACTCGCGCGTCACGTCAATCATGTAGGATGGCGCCAGCACCCGGGCTCCGCCCGGTTTCTTCTCGACGAAGTCATATCCCAGCGCCGTAAGGATTTCTTCGATGGTATCAAAACCGATCTTTTTCCCGATCAGGTTCTCGATACGGCTGTAATCCAGTTCGATTTCGCAACGGCCGGGCAGCTCCGGAGAAACGATCTCCGTCACCGGACCGCTGATATGGCCGCCTGAGAGCGCGCAGATCAGCAGCGCAGCACGGCGGGCGGCATAACCGGTCACCTGCGGATCGGCTCCCCGCTCATACCGGAACGAGGCATCCGTCTGCAATCCGTGACGCTTGGACGTCTTGCGGATCGAACCGGGATCGAAATACGCCGCTTCGAGGAAAACTTCCGTCGTCTCGCCCGTCACACCGGAATCTTCTCCGCCGAACACGCCGGCGATGCACATCGGCCGCTCCGTGTCGGCGATGACCAGGTCTTCCGCCGAAAGGACGCGCTCGATGCCGTCAAGTGTTTTCATCTTCTCGCCTTCCACGGCACGGCGGACAATGACTTTACGTCCACCGATCTTGCCGGCATCGAAGGTATGCAGGGGCTGTCCGAGCTCGAAAAGGACAAAATTGGAGATGTCCACGACATTGTTGATCGGACGGAGACCGATCGAAAGCAGATGGTCCTGCAGCCACTGCGGCGAAGGACCGACCTTGACATCCTTGATCGTCAGGCCGATATACCGCGGAGCTCCCTCCGGGCACCGGACCTCGACCGGAATATGGTCCTCACTGTCTGCACCCGCCGCGAAAGCAGATACATCCGGATATTTCAACGTGCAAGGGATCCCGTTATGACGCAGCCAGGCGTACAGGTCGCGCGCCACACCGATGTGGGAGGCCGCATCCACCCGGTTTGCCGTAATCTCGTATTCGATGACGGCTTCATCTTTCAACTGGAGATACTCCTTCGCCGGCGTACCGACCACGGCATCTTCCGGCAGCACCATGATTCCGGCGTGATCCTCGCCGATTCCCAGTTCATCCTCCGCGCAGATCATGCCGAAGGACTCCACACCGCGGATTTTGGACTTCTTGATCTTGAAATCGCCCGGCAGGACGGTGCCGATTTTCGCCAGCAGGACTTTCTGGCCCGCCGCCACGTTGGGAGCACCGCAGACAACCGTAAGCAATTCACCGGTACCATCATCCACCCGGGTGACATGCAGATGGTCCGAATCCGGATGCGGCTCGCATTCCACGACTTTCGCCACAACAACTCCGGCAAGTGAACCGGGGATCATCTCCTGAACCGAAACGGCATCGACTTCGATACCGATGGATGTGATGGCATCCGCAATCTCCTGCGGAGTCAGTGCACAGTCAATGTACTCTTTGAGCCAACTGTAAGAAAGTTTCATATCTGATTGTTCTTTTTCCTATTTCTTATCCAAATCCTCTTTCGCGAAGAGCGAAGAGGCAAACTCTTTCCGGTCGAACACCTTCAGGTCATCGATTCCTTCGCCGATACCGACAAAGTGGATCGGAATATGGAACTGGTCCACGATTCCGACAACCACGCCTCCCTTGGCGGAGCCGTCCAGTTTCGTGACAGCCAGGGAGGTGACATCCGTAGCACGGGAAAACTCCCGCGCCTGCTGGAACGCATTCTGCCCGGTAGTCGCGT
This sequence comes from uncultured Bacteroidia bacterium, assembly GCA_902796455.1. Taxonomy (GTDB): domain Bacteria; phylum Bacteroidota; class Bacteroidia; order Bacteroidales; family UBA932; genus Cryptobacteroides. The sequence goes on along the minus strand of CADBPH010000364.1, from coordinate 9,789 downwards.
CCAGGACCAGCATCACGTCATGCGGGCCGTCCGGGACAACTTTCCGGATGACATTGCGGATCTTGGTCAGTTCATTCATCAAGTCCACCCGGTTATGCAGGCGTCCCGCCGTATCAATCAGGACGACATCCGCTCCCCGCGCGACAGCGGCACGGACCGTATCGTAGGCCACGGAGGCCGGATCGGACCCCATTTCCTGACGGACGATATCCACGCCGGCCCGGTCCGCCCAGATTTGCAGCTGTTCCACGGCAGCGGCACGGAACGTATCCGCCGCACCGAGCACAACTTTTTTCCCGCGGGCCTTCAGCGAAGCGGCCAGCTTGCCGATGGTTGTGGTTTTGCCGACGCCGTTGACACCGACCACCAGCATGACATAGGGCTTCTTGGAGAAATCGAACGGCTCGGCATCCCGCGCCCCTTCCGCTTCGAGCAGACGGGCGATTTCATCACGCAGAATGTCTACCAGCTCATCCAGGGACATGTATTTGTCCCGCTCCACCCGGTCTTCCAGGTTATCGATGAGTTTCAGCGTCGTGTCAACGCCCATATCCGAGGAGACCAGGGCTTCCTCGATGGCATCCAGCACGTCATCATCCACACGGGAACGCCCCACGATGGCTCGTGAGAGCTTTCCCCAGAAAGTCTCATTGGTCTTCTTGACTCCTTTTGAAAACAGTCCCATCCGGCATTTCGTTATTATCTGGCAAATATAACAAAAATGCAGCAGATTTAAAACAACTCGGGCCCGGCAAAGCCAGGCCCGAAAGATGCGACGGAGAATTCCTTATTTCTTGTTGAAGAATTCTTTTTCCTTACCGGATTCGATAAGCTGCTCGGAGAACACGTATGCTCCCGTCTTGGGAGACCTGTCCATGCGGATGCACTTGACCATGCTCTTGGAGCCGGCCTTCGCGGCGAATGTTGCAACTGCTTTCTTTGCCATATGTCAATCCTCCTGATAATTACTTGATCTCACGATGAAGCGTCACCTTGTGGAGATACGGGTTGTATTTCCGGCGCTCCAGACGCTCAGTGGTGTTCTTCCTGTTCTTGGTGGTGATGTATCTCGACATGCCCGGTACACCGCTTTCCTTTTGCTCGGTGCACTCCAGAATGACCTGCACCCTGTTTCCCTTAGCTTTCTTTGCCATAACAGTTGAAATTAAACAACGTTAATAAAACCTTTCTTGCGGGCTTCTTTGATGGTGGCGTCGAGACCATTCTTCTCGATCGTCCGCATCCCTTTGCAAGATACCTTAAGTGTAATGAACCTCTGCTCTTCCTCAGACCAGAACTTCTTGGTCTTGAGGTTGATACCGAAGTCGCGCTTGGTGCGCAGTTTGGAATGGGCGACATTGTTGCCGATCATTCTCTTCCTTCCAGTGATTTGACAAACCTTTGCCATATGATTGATTTTTTAATATTCTGTAAATAAAAACCGTTAATTCGGGGGTGCAAATATCGGGTTAAATTTTCGTAAATCCAAGAAAACTACACAATTTTGAAAAATCTGCGCCATCTGATATTCTTCGGGAAAGGCTTATTGCTATCCGTTGATAACCAGATCAGTGAAGGTCTTCCGACGACATGGTCTTCCGGAACGAATCCCCAATACCTGGAGTCCAGCGAGTTGTGCCGGTTATCCCCCATCATGAAGTAATAATCCTGCCCGAACGTATACTCCGCCGCAGGAGCGCCGTCAATGAGAATGGTGCCGTCCGGCGAGAGAACCAGTTCATGGTGCTCATAGTCCCGGATAATCCGCTCATAAAGCGGCAGATTCTCTGCCGTAAGCGGAACGCTCACACCCTTTTTCGGAATCCACAGCGGACCGTAATTGTCACGCGTCCAGCGGAATGACTCCCTGAAAGGGAAAAGGAGCACGTACGAATCCGGATAATCCGGAGGGTACACATCCACATTCGGGGTAACCTCTTCCACATTGGCGCATGCGCCGATCTCGGTGAGCATCGCCCCCGTCAGCGGCATCGACGGGTAGCCCGGAAGAGATTCATCATAATACAGTTCAGACACATTCAGGCCGATCTTTTCGAGCGTCCTGAGGTTGATCCGTGTCCCATTGGTCCTGACGGTATACGTGTTCTGCACACCCGGCCAGACTTCTTGCTTGGCGGAGTTGATGTACACCTGCCCGTCCACAATCCGGAGGGTATCTCCGGCGACGGCGACACACCGTTTGACATAGTGGTCTTTCTTGTCGGCGGGGCGGACCAGCAGCGGACCATACGTCCTTACCGCATAATCTTTCCCGACAGTCCGGCAAACCGCATAATAATCGTCGGCCGGAGCCTTCGTCAAGACTGTATCCCCGTTCGGGAATCCGAAGACCACATAATCGCCCCTGCGGACATGACGCAGACCTTTCAGGCGGCGGTAGTCATTCTGGATCAGGGTAGAATAAGACTCTTTCCCGAAAATGACATTATGCGTGAAAGGGATCGTCAAGGGTGTCTGGGGCGTCCTGGGACCGAAAGTCAGCTTGCTCACGAAGAGGTGGTCTCCGGTGAGGAGCGAACTTTCCATCGAGGAGGAAGGAATCTTGAAGGCCTGGAAAAAGAAAATATTGATGAATGTGACGAACACCGTTGCGAAGATGATGGCATCCAGCCAGTCCAGCAGGGCGTTGCGTTTCTCCCCTTCCTTGTATTCTTTCTTCCAGAACAACCATTTCACCTTCCGGGTGATATGGTAGTCAAAGATGACGATCAAGCCGAGGAGCCACCAATAATTTCCGAGCCAGATCACCCACAGGACGTACAGGAGCGACCAAAAGGCCATCCTGAACCACTTGTTGCGGATGATTTCCTTCCAACTCATCGGAGGCTATTTGACAGAATTGATAATCGCTTCAAAAGCCTGCGGGTTGTTCATGGCGAGGTCAGCAAGAACTTTGCGGTTCAGGCCCACGTTCTGCTTGGCGAGTTTGCCCATGAACTGGGAATAAGACATTCCGTACTGACGCGCGGCGGCGTTGATCCTCTGGATCCAGAGGGCACGGAATTCGCGCTTCTTCGCTCTACGGTCACGGTATGCATAGGTGAGACCTTTTTCATAGGTGTTCTTTGCAACCGTCCAGACATTCTTCCTGGAGAGGAAATTACCGCGGGTTCTCTTGAGAATTTTCTTGCGGCGTGCCCTTGAGGCAACTGCGTTAACTGATCTAGGCATAATAAATGGGTTTTCCGGAGGCAGTGACCCCCGAGGGGTGCTTTACAACTGCTTTCCAAGTTAAACTTAAATGTAATTAAATAACCAGAAGCTCTTTAACACGCTTCACATCATCCTGGTGAAGGATAGCGAAGTGATCCAGATTCCTTTTCTGCTTCTTGGTTTTCTTGGTGAGAATGTGGCTGTGATAAGCGTGCCTTCTCTTGATTTTTCCCGTTCCGGTAAGCGTGAAACGCTTTTTGGCACCGGAGTTGGTCTTAAGCTTTGCCATCTCTTTAAATAATTAATAGTTAGTAATATATAAATCCATCACGGATTATTTCTTCTTCAACGGAGCCAGCATCATGATCATCCGCTTGCCCTCGAGTTTCGGCATGCTTTCCGCACGGCCGTATTCTTCCAGCTCCACGGCGAACCGCAGCAGAAGCTTCTCGCCCTGGTCGGAGAACTGGATGGAACGCCCCCGGAAAAACACGGAAGCCTTGACCTTGGAGCCTTCCCCGAGGAATTCCTGCGCGTGCTTGAGCTTGAACTGGAAATCATGTTCGTCCGTATTGGGACCGAAGCGGATCTCTTTGATGACGATCTTCGTCGAGTTCTGCTTCATCTCTTTCGCTTTCTTCTTCTGCTGATAGAGATATTTCTGGTAATCCAGTATCTTGCACACCGGAGGATCCGCCTTCGCACTGATTTCCACAAGATCCAAATCCAGTTCATCCGCCATCTTCAAGGCAGCGGACAAAGCATAGACTCCCGGTTCAGGGATGTTGTCCCCGACCAGGCGTACCTGAGGCGCTGAAATCTCTTCATTGATATTCAGCTCGTTTTCCCCCTTGGCCGGCCGGCTAAAAGGTGCCCGCCCGGCAGCCCTGGGGCCCGCCGGTCTGGGTCCAGACGGCCTGGGGCCGCTGAAATGATTTGGTTTGTAAGGCGTTGCGATAAACTTATCCTCCTAATCGTTAATTGAACAATATCTCTCAGGACAATTCTTCCTTGACGGAATCAGCGAACCATCCCAAAAATTCTTCCATTTTCATCGAGCCCTTGTCCTGCCCTTCAAGGCGGACAGAGACAGAACCCTCCGTCATCTCTTTCTCTCCGACAATGACCAGAACCGGAACCCGGAGCAGCGAAATTTCACGGATCCGCTTTCCAAGGGTCTCGTTACGGTCATCCACGGAAGCGCGAATATCGGAATTATTCATCAATTCGCAAACTTTTTTTGCATAATCCGCATATTTTTCGCTGACAGGCAGAACTTTAACCTGATCCGGCGCCAGCCACAGCGGGAGATGTCCGGCCGTATGCTCGAGCAAAACCGCGGTGAAACGCTCGATGGAACCGAACGGGGCGCGGTGAATCATGACCGGCCGTTTCTTGGAGCCATCGGCATCCGTATATTCAAGCTGGAAACGCTCCGGCAGGTTATAGTCCACCTGAATGGTACCCAACTGCCATTTCCGGCCCAATGCATCCTTGACCATGAAGTCCAGTTTCGGGCCATAGAACGCTGCCTCGCCATATTCGACGACCGTCGGAAGCCCCTTCTCGGCAGCCGACTCGATAATGGCATTCTCGGCACGTTCCCAATTCTCGTCACTGCCGATATACTTGCTGCGGTCCACCTTGTCGCGCAGGGAAATCTGCGCCGTGAAATTATCGAACTTGAAGGCCTTGAACACGTACATGATCAAGTCAATCACCTTCTTGAACTCATCCTTCAGCTGATCGGGGCGCACGTACATGTGGGCATCGTCCTGGGTAAAGCAGCGTACGCGGGTCAGACCGTGCAGCTCGCCGCTCTGCTCATAACGATAGACGGTCCCGAACTCGGACAACCGCAACGGAAGATCCCGGTAGGAACGGGGAGAACTGCGGAAAATCTCGCAGTGATGCGGGCAGTTCATCGGTTTGAGCATGTACTCCTCCCCTTCCTGCGGCGTATGGATCGGCTGGAAAGAGTCCTTTCCGTACTTGGCATAATGGCCGGAGGTGACATACAGCTGCTTGCTGCCGATATGCGGGGTCACGACGGGCTGGTAGCCGTACTCATTCAGTTTCTTGCGGAGGAAGTTCTCCAGATGGTAGCGCATGACCGCGCCGCGCGGCAGCCACATCGGCAGGCCGAGGCCCACCCGCTGGGAGAACATGAACAATTCCATCTCCTTGCCGAGCTTGCGGTGGTCGCGCTTCTTGGCTTCCTCGATCATCACCAGGTACTCATCCAGCATGGACTTTTTCGGGAAGGTGATGCCATACACGCGCGTCAGCTGCTGGCGTTTCTCGTCCCCGCGCCAGTAGGCGCCGGCAATCGCCGTCAACTTGACCGCTTTGATGACCTCGGTGTTCATCAGGTGCGGACCACGGCAAAGATCCGTAAAATCGCCGTTTGTATAATAGGTAATCGTCCCGTCTTCCAGTTCGCTGATCAACTCGCACTTGTACTGGTCGCCCTTTTCCTCGAAATGCTTCATCGCCTCGGCTTTGGGCACGCTGATGCGGTGGAAAGCCTGCTTCTGGCGGGCCAGTTCCAGCATTTTCTTCTCGATCTTGGGAAGATCCGCATCGCTGAGCGTCCGGTCACCCAGGTCCACGTCATAATAGAAGCCGTTCTCGATGGCCGGTCCGATACCGAACTTGACCCCCGGGAACAAGGCCTCGAGCGCCTCGGCCATCAGGTGCGAAGAGGAGTGCCAGAAAACCCGCTTTCCATCTTCGTCTTCCCACTTGAGCAAACGGACGGAAGCATTTTCCTCGATCGGGCGCGTCAGGTCATAGATTGCGCCTTTATCCATCGACGTATCGCCCTCGGGCTTCACCTCTGCCGCCAGGACCTCAGCCGCAAGCCGGGGACTGATGCTATTCGCTATTTCATATGCGGTCACACCTTTCTCAAAGGATCTGACACTGCCGTCCGGAAATTTGATCTCAATCATTCTATTTAGTTTAATACTCAAACATGCAAAGATAACATTTTTTCCCTATCTTTGCATAAAACAACCCCAGAATGGAAGGAAAGATTTCTTCAGGCCTCCTGTGGAACGAGGCAGGCAAGGCCGGCTTGGCTCTCGGATTGGTATCCACCGTCTATATGTTCCTCAACTTGCTTCTCTCCGGCGGAGGCGCCGGATTTCTCGGAGGTATCCTCAGCTTCTTGCTGTGGCTCGGAAAACTCGTCCTGTGCATCTGGCTGATGGGGTTTTTCATGAAACGGCTGGTCGCCCGGCATCCGGAGGCGGACAACGCCGCCACATTCCGGTTCGGGACCCGGACCGCCCTGCTTTCTTCCCTTCTTTTCTCTGCCGTCAGCCTGGCCAACGTGCTTTTCATCTCGAAAGACGCCATGATGGAGCAGTGGGAAGCCGCGATCAGCTCTTATTCCTCCATGCTGGATTCCAACTCCATGGAGATGCTGGACCGGATGCAGGCAAACCTTCCCCAGATTACATTTATTTCCAACTTTATCTACTGTTTCCTGTTCGGTACCATTCTGGCCCTGATCCTTTCCCGGAACATTCCGGCAAAGGATCCGTTTGCAGACAACCAGTAGTAAATGTATGACCGTACGAGTGATAAACGCATGATGGAGTATTTGAAAGATTTGTCGGTCATCATTCCCCTGTGGAATGAGAAAGAGTCCCTCCCGGAGCTGGTGGATTGGATCACCCGCGTTATGGACCGGGAAGGATTGTCCCATGAAATCATCATGGTGGACGACGGCAGTACAGACGGCTCATGGGAAGAGATCCAAGCCCTCTCCAAACAATATCCTTCCATAAAAGGGATCTCGTTCAGAAGGAATTACGGAAAATCCGCCGCCCTTTTCTGCGGGTTCAAGGAAGCCTGCGGCCGGGTGGTGGCCACCATGGACGCAGACCTGCAGGATTCTCCGGAAGAACTTCCGCAGATGTACAAGATGGTTGTGGAAGACGGCTACGATGTCGTATCCGGATGGAAACAGCACCGCCAGGACAACAAACTGACGAAAAACCTGCCCTCGAAGCTCTACAACGCCACGGCGCGGTGGATTACCGGGATCAAGCTGCATGACATGAACTGCGGCCTGAAGGCCTATGCCCACGACGTCGTCAAAAACATCGAGGTGTACGGAGAGATGCACCGGTACATCCCCTACCTGGCCAAGAACGCCGGCTTCGGGAAAATCACCGAAAAACCGGTCCATCACCAGAAGCGCAAATACGGCAAGAGCAAATTCGGGCTGGAACGCTTCGTGAACGGATTCCTGGACCTCCTGTCGCTTTGGTTCCTGAGCACCTTCGGCAAGAAGCCGATGCACTTCTTCGGGTTTACCGGCATCCTGATGTTCCTGGTCGGATTCGTCATCGCCATCTGGCTGATTATCGCCAAACTGGTGCATCAGGCCCAGGGAATGGCCTATCGCGCCGTCACCGACCAGCCCCTGTTCTACCTGGCACTCTGCGCCGTCCTGATCGGCGTCATGCTCTTCCTTGCGGGATTCATCTGTGAGATGATTTCCCGGACCTCATCCGACAGGAATTCTTACAACATCAAGGAACAGTTCTGATGCGGCGGCTCCTCCGGTTGTTTTTGCCGGCGGTCCTCTGCATTGTGACAACCTCGGCCGGCCTGCACATTGTTCCCCGGGACAGTGTTGAAAAGCGGCTGTCGCATTATTCCCGGAATCTCGACACCCTGACGGCCTGTCTGGGAGAATACCGTTCGTTCGGGGACAGCTCCGCAACGGGGATGGCCCTGTATTATTTGGGGCGTTATTATAACCAGCACAACGATTTCTACACGTCCATCACCCATTATAAGGGGGCGACTGCGATCTTCCGGCAATCCGGACAAGTCCTGGAAGAAATCAAGGCCATGATCGGGATGGCCACCAGTTACCGGAGGATCAATGCCTATGCAGATGCGTCCACCGCCCTTTTCGACGCACTGAACCGGCTGGAAGAGCATCCTTCGCTTGCCGAGACGTATGACGGGAAGCGCGAGCGTTCCTATATCTATAACGGGATCGGAAATATCTACAAGTTCCTGGACAACGGCATCGAGGCGGAGCGGTATTTCCGCTTGTCCATGGACATCGACCGCGAAATCGGGAACAACCTCGGATTGGCCATGAACTGTTCCACCCTGGGCAGCATCTATGAGCACCGGAATGCTTTCGATTCCGCCGCCGTCATGTTCAACAGGGCGCTCCAATACAATGCGGCAACCCACTCGACCAACGGGATGGGCATCTGCCACAACAATTTGGGCCAGCTGGCGATGCTGCAAAACGATTTCCGGGAAGCCGAAAAACAGTTTATTCTCGCGTACGGGATCCTGAAACAGGCGAACGACAGGTGGAACCTGGTCAAAACCGAATTGTCCCTGGCAGACCTGTATTTAAGAACCGGGGATCCGGACAAGGCGATGGCCTACATCGACCCGGCCCGGAAACTGGTCGACGGGACACACTCTTTCGGCTACGAACAAGAAATCCACCGCTGTCTGTCAGAGTATTACTCCATGAAGGGCAACACGAAGGCTGCTTTTGAAGAAGCCAGACTGTGCCAGCAGTTCCGTGACAGCCTGTCCATGCAGAAGGACGAACAAGCCGTGGCCGGCACCCGGATCAAATTCGATGAAGAGCAGAACCAGATCATGCTGCACCGGATGACGCTGGACCGCAAGCGGGAGGCCAATCTCCGCCTGATCACCATCCTTTTCACGGCCATCCTCGTCGCCCTGTTGCTGCTGACGGCCTTCATCCTGCTGAGGCTGGGGCGCCTGCAGTATAAACGGAATCAGGAATTGATGGAATCTACGGTCATCAAGAAGAATTTCTTCTCCATGGTTTCGCGCGACCTGAAGAACCCGATGATTACCCAGAATATGGTTCTCAACGCGCTCGATTCGAACTTCGACGCCATGGATAAAGAGACGATCCGGCAGCAGGTCGAAGGGCTCAACCACTCTTCCGACGCCATGCTGGAAATGCTCAACCTGCTGCTGGACTGGTCGCGGATCGAAGTCGGAAAGATCCGGGTTGAAAACGTCCGGATGAATCTATACAATGTCGCCGATGAGGCTGTCAAACCCCTTTCGGAAAAATTACACAAAAAAGGAGCTACCCTCCGGAATCTGATGCCCAGCGAGACATTTGCGCTCGCTGATATGGCCATCACCACGTCCATCATCCGGAACCTGACCCAAAATGCCCTGAATTACGTGAACGCAGAAGGGCATATTGTCATTTCCTCTGAAGATTTGAATACAGGATGGTTGCAAGTAAAAATCCAGGATAACGGACCGGGCATTCCCCCCGAAAGGATTGAACAATTGCTGTCCTATGGCAAGAAAGGGACGGATTACAAGGACATCCGATCCGGGAATCACAACACCTCCGGGCTGACCATCAGCGTCTGCAAATCCATGGCGGAACTGCTCGGCGGCACCCTCCGCATCGAAAGTGAACCGGGGAAAGGGACTGCAGTCTTGTTCTCTGTCAGGAAAACAGATTAAGCGATTTTTCCACCGGGTTTAAAACAAAACATCCCGGTTGTATTTCTACAACCGGGATGTCGAAGAACGGCAGCTACCTACTCTCCCACCTGGTGGGGC